>NZ_FNWN01000019.1:0-60704 GCF_900108415.1 Selenomonas sp. KH1T6 | reverse complement strand
AAGGTGCATTTGCAATGATGAAGGCGGACATGAATTTCCGAAGGTTCCTGAGCCGCGGCACAGCAAATGTCCTTGTTGAGATCATGCTGGTGGCTATGGCTTACAATATTCAAAAGCTGCACTGCAAAATCCAGTCAGACAGAGCAGGCCAGCACCTGTTCCCTGTGAATAACGCAGCCTGAATACAAAATAAGAGCACAAGAAAAAAGGCGATTTTTATACCGCCTGGTATCTTGTGCTCATTTTTAGTGGATTTTACAACGAATAGGAACTTCTTATACATCAACAAGGAAAAGGGGCTGTGCATAAGTGGAATTATACTCATGCAACAGCCCCATTTTCTTGTCTTCTCTTCTTATTTTATGGTAAAATAACTGTTATGCGAGTTCAAAGGGAGTCACAGGCAAGACAAGGTGCGCTCTGCGCTTTGGCAGGCCACATGCAACCAATAAAGCTCGGAACCTAGTCGTTACAAGGCTTCACGGTACTCGCAAACGGGATGCAACCCCCTGTGTTTTTGAGGAGAAGATTTGCAACCCCTCAAACGATAAATAGTGTGGTTGTATCAATTTCATACGACTAATGGAGGTTTTTTTGTTTGGCTGCGATTACCTATGAGCTCATCAAGCAGGATGAGACCACTGGTGCCCGTGCGGGTATCATCCATACTCCCCATGGCTCTTTTCCTACGCCTATCTTCATGCCTGTGGGCACTCAGGCTACGGTGAAGGGGGTTTCTCCCGAGGAACTGAAGGACCTGGGGGCGGGGATTATCCTTTCCAATACCTACCACCTCTTCCTGCGCCCTGGCATGGAGCTGGTTAAAGAGGCCGGGGGGCTGCACAAGTTCATGCACTGGGATGGGGCTATCCTTACGGATAGCGGCGGCTTCCAGGTCTTCAGCTTGGGTGAGCTTCGGAAAATCACTGAAGAAGGTGTAACCTTCCGTTCCCATCTGGATGGTTCCAGGAAGTTCCTCTCGCCTGAGGTGTCCATGGAGGTGCAGATGTGCCTGGGCTCTGACATTGTCATGGCCTTTGACGAATGTGTGCCTTATCCGGCGGACTATGAGTATGCCAAGCGCTCCACGGAGCGCACCCTGCGCTGGGCCAAGCGTTGCCAGGCTGCCATGACAGCTCCAAATCAGGGACTTTTCGGCATTGTCCAGGGGGGCATGTACAAGGATTTGCGTGAGTGGCACGCCAAGGAAATGACGGCCCTTGACTTCCCCGGCTATGCCGTGGGCGGCCTTTCTGTAGGCGAGCCCAAGGAACTCATGTATGAGATGCTGGAGTATTCCACGGCCCATCTGCCCAAGGACAAGGCCCGCTACCTCATGGGGGTTGGCACGCCTGACCATCTGGTGGAGGGCGTGGCCCGGGGCATTGACATGTTTGACTGCGTCTATCCCACCCGGGTGGCACGCAACGGCATGGCCATGACCTGGCACGGCCGCCTGGTGATGAAGAACTCCAACTTCACCCATGACCACAATGTGCTGGAAGAGGGTTGCGGCTGCTATGCCTGCCGCAATGGCTACACCCGGGCCTATATCCGCCATCTGGTGAGGGCAGGGGAGATCTTCGGCCTGCGGCTCCTGTCCCTGCACAATCTCTACTTCCTGGAAGAGTTCGTGCGCCGCATGCGCACAGCCATCCTGGAGGACAGGTTCCCGGCCTTCAGAGCAGAGTTCCTGGAGAATTATAATCCGCGGGGGAACAAGTGACATACAGAAATTGTTAGTTGTGGCTGTTTTCCCCCTTCCACCACCTTCGGTGGTCCCCCTCCCCCGCAAGCGGTGGAGGTATGAAATAAAGGAGTGTTTCTATTGAGTCCTGATATGTTGGCGGCCATTGGCACCTGGGGGCCTATCTTCGTTATGGTGGCGGTGTTTTACTTCCTCCTGTACAGGCCCCAGAAGAATGAACAGAAGCGCCGTCAGGCTATGCTTGACAGCCTGAAGGCTGGCGATGAGGTAGTTACTATCGGTGGCATCTACGGAGTGATCACGGCCCTGGATGAAAAGAGTGTCCGCCTGAAGATTGCCAATCAGGTGGAGATCAAGGCGGCCAGGTCAGCCATTGCTTCTGTGACGGAGAGCGAGGCCTGAGATGGCAGTGGACAAGGGGGCGCTGAGAAAAGGAATCCTCAAGGCCCGGCGTAGCCTGTCCGCTGAATATCGGCAAAAGGCTTCTGAGGCTATTATGGCCAGGCTGTTTGAGCTTGAAGCTTATCAACAGGCTCGTGCTGTGATGGCGTATGCTTCCATGGCAGATGAGGTGCAGCTGCAGGGCCTGCTTGAGCACAGCTTGAATGTAGGCAAGCTTTTGGCTCTTCCCTACGTTATCTCCAAGGGGCTGATGGGGGCCGTGAGGCTGAAAGCTCTGGAAGACCTGACGGAAGGTGCCTATGGCATTCTTACCGTGGCGGAGGAGGGAAGGGAGATGCTTCCTCCCGGCTCCTTGGACCTGATAGTGGTGCCAGGAGTAGCCTTCGGCCGCGATGGCTCAAGACTGGGAATGGGAGCGGGCTTCTATGACAGGTTCCTGTCCGAAAGGGAGCCACAGGCCCGCCGCATCGCTCTTTGCTTTGACTGCCAGCTGGCAGAGGAAATACCCATGGAAGCGCATGACCAGCGGGTGGAGGCCATCATCACCGAGACCCGCTTCATAGATTGCCGCAGGGGGCAGTGAATGACCCCGCGGAGGATAGGGTGTGATTTTTATGGAAGTAAAAATTGGACTTGCCAAGACCGCCAAGTATGCCACGGGCATCTGCGGTGATTCCTGCGATATTGCGGAGCGTCCCCACGGGGGCATTTCTGCCATCATCGCTGATGGCCAGGGCAACGGACTGGCGGCTCACCATACCAGCAGCTGGGTGGTGAACAAGGCCGTATCCCTGATTTCTGACGGAGCCCGGGACGGGGCTGTGGCCAGGGCCGTGCATGACTACCTCTACGCCATGAAGGACAAGAAGGTGTCCTGTACCCTGACAGTCCTCAGCGCAGACTTGGATACGGAGACTCTGGTCATCAGCCGGAACTCCAACTGTCCTGTCATCGTAAAGACTGAGGAATATGAGACGGTGTATGATGAGGATGTGAGCCCCATTGGCGTGAACCGCCACATGAAGCCTCTCATGTACGAGCTTCCCCTGACTCCGGGGCTGGTGGTAGTGAGCTACACCGATGGCATTGCCCATGCGGGCCGCAAGCGCACAGGCCAGGCGGCTGACTTTGAGAAGATCCTGGAGATTGTCCGCAAGAACGGACCAGAGGACGCAGCCTACATTGCCAAGAGCATCATGGAATACGCCCTGTCCCTGGATCAGGAAAAGGCCTCGGACGATATGACCGTGGTGGTCATGGGCATTACAGGCGGCTCTCCAAGTGAGCCGAAGATTGAGCAGTTTGAAGTGACCTATCCGTATTGAGTTCTCCTTTTTGAAAGAGGTGCCGGATATGAAGATTGCCATTGTCGGAGTATGTGCCAGCGGCAAGACCACTCTGGTGGCGGGACTTAAAGAGGCTGGTTACGATGCTTACAACGTAGCTCAGGAGCATTCCTGTGTCCATAACTTCTGGGCCAAGAAGAATCCTGATATCCTGGTCATGATCGATGCCACCCTGCCTGCCATTCACAAGCGGCGGCTGGTTTACTGGGGGGAGGATCGCCTGGTCACCCAGCACAAGCGCCTGGCTGATGCCAAGGCCCATGCGGACCTTTACATACAGACCGATGAACTTGATGCCGCTGCCGTCAGGCAGAAGGTTATAGAGTTTGTCGAGAACTACCAGCAGGAACACGCTTCCTGCAAGGCTTCGGCCTAATAACTTAGAAGGGATTGAAATCTTTTGCAGAAAGAAAGCCTTATGAAGCTCTTGGGCTGCGTCATAGCTATTGTGGCGCTGTTCCTGGCTTTCGTGAAGCCCCTGGCCTTCTCCATCCGCCAGGGCCTTGACCTCCAGGGCGGCACCCATGTGGTGCTGGAGGCTGAGGACACAGACATTGCCCAGGTAAATGACGATGCCATGAACCGCGTCATCACCATTATGGAGAAGCGCGTCAATGCGCTGGGCCTCACTGAGCCCATCATCCAGCGTGAGGGCGAGCGCCGCGTCATCATCGAGCTGCCCGGCGTCAATGACCCGGATGCGGCCATCAAGACCATCGGCAAGACCGCCATGCTGGAATTCAAGGATGAGGAAGGCAATACGGTGCTGAACGGTACCGATCTGCAGGATGCCCAGGCTGCCACCAACCAGCAGACGGGGCAGAATGTGGTCAACCTCACCTTCTCTGACGAGGGTGCCAAGAAGTTCGCTGACCTCACCATGAAGAACGTGGGCCGCACCATTGCCATCCTGCTGGACGGCGAAGTGCTGACGGCGCCCAATGTCCGTGAGCCCATCCTGGGGGGCAAGGCCGAGATCACCGGCCAGAAGACCCTGGAAGAAGCCCAGAACCTGGCTGTGGTGCTCCGCAGCGGTGCCCTGCCCGTGAAGGTCAATATCATAGAGACCCGCACGGTGGGCCCGTCCCTGGGACAGGATTCCAAGGACAAGTCCGCCTTCGCCTTTGCCGTAGGCCTGGGAGCAGTGCTGGTGTTCATGATTATCTTCTATCGTCTTTCCGGCTTCATTGCCGACATTGCCCTGATGGCTTATACCATGATGCTGCTGGGCCTGCTCTATCTTTTGGATGCAACCCTCACCCTGCCCGGTGTGGCTGGTATCATTCTCTCCATTGGTATGGCAGTTGACGCCAACGTGCTGATTTTCGAGCATTTCAAGGAAGAGTACAGGCTGAACGGCAAGACCCTGCGCCTGTCCATGCAGGCTGGTTTTGAGCGTGCCTTCACCACCATCTTCGACTCCAATATCACCACGATCATTGCAGCCATGGTGCTGTTCTTCCTTGGCACAGGCACCATTCGCGGCTTCGCCATCACTTTGGGCCTTGGTACCCTGCTGTCCATGCTGACGGCCATTACCCTGACCCGCTACATGCTGAAGCTCATGATTGATTCCAAGATTTCCACCAATGCCAACGCCTATGGCGCCAACGGCTACATGCTGATGGATAAACGTCCAGGACAGAAGGAGGATACTGCCAATGCCTAAGTTTGATATTGCAGGGCATAGGAAAATCTGGTTCCTCCTCTCTGCCCTGGTAATCATCCCCGGCCTCTTCTGCATGGCTGTGAGAGGCTTCAACTTCGGTATCGACTTCACTGGCGGTACCATCATCGACCTGAAATTCGACCAGCCCGTGACCATCGCCCAGGTGCGTCAGAGCCTGACGCCCTACGGCCTGGAGGGCAGCACCATCCAGCTCTCCGGGGCTGAGAGCGGTGTCACCGAGGGTGAGAATGTCATGATCCGCACCTCCGACATGGAGGAAGAGGAGCGCAAGGCTGTCATGGCCAGCGTCAAGGAGCAGGTTGGTTCCTATACGGTGCTCCGGGAGGAAAAGGTGGGCGCCACCATCGGTGGCGAGCTCATCACCAACGCTGTCATGGCTCTGGTGGTTTCCTGGGCCCTGATCATTGCCTATGTGGCTTACCGCTTCGAGTTCCGCTTCGGCATTGCCGCGGTGCTGGCCCTGGTGCATGATATCCTCATCGTGCTGGCGGTGTTCTCCTTCACCCAGCGGCAGATTGACTCTTCCTTCATTGCGGCGCTTTTGACCATCGTGGGTTATTCCATCAACGATACCATCGTTATCTTCGACCGTATCCGCGAGAACCTGCGCCTGCACTTCCGCCGGGGCGGGGATGTGAACCAGCTGGTGAACACCTCTGTCTACCAGACCCTGACCCGTTCCCTTTATACCGTGTTCACGGTCATGTTCACCACGGCGGCTCTGTATTTCTTCGGCGGCGAGACCACCAAGGACTTTGCTTTTGCCCTGCTGGTGGGCTTTGCTTCCGGCTGCTATTCTTCCATCTTCATTGCCAGCCCCATCTGGATCACCCTGCGCAACAGGGCTGAGAAGAAGCGCGTAGCCCAGCCTGCCGAGGCTAAATAATAAGTTATCCACGGAGCCCATGCCCTTGAGGGCGGGCTCCTTTTCTTTCCATAGGCTGAAACTAATTTTCATTTTCTTTGGTTTCAGCCCAGGGAAAGAAAAGGTTTTTTTGCATTTCTCACGAATTTTATACTGGTAAAGAAAAATTTAGGAGTAAGATATGCTGAAAGAATGGAAAAGATATGAGGCGGTGCCTGAGGCCCAAAAACTGGCCCGGGAGCTGGATGTGACAGAGCTCACTGCTCAGGCCCTCTGGCACAGAGGCTTCAGGACGGCGGCGGAGGCAGAGACCTTCCTGCACCCGGAGAAGATGCCCTTTCACGACCCCTTCCTGATGAAGGACATGGAGGCGGCAGTGGAGCGCATTGCCAGGGCTATCAGGGATAGAGAGAAAATCGTGGTTTATGGGGACTATGATGTGGATGGTATGACCGCCACTTCTCTTTTGGTGCACAATCTTCGTGCTCTGGGGGCTGTGACAGCCTATTATATACCGGACAGGAAAAAGGAAGGCTATGGCTTCAATCTGAAAGCCCTGGAGAAAATTGCTGACAATGGGGCAGGTCTCCTGGTCTCTGTGGATTGCGGCATTGCTTCCGTGGAAGATGTGAAGGCTATGGGAGGCATACTGGATATTGTCATCACTGACCACCATCTGCCAGGGGAAGTCCTGCCTCCGGCTTTGGCGGTGGTCAATCCCCATAGGGCTGACTGTCCCTATCCTGACAAGAATCTGGCCGGGGTAGGTGTGGCCTTCAAGCTCTGTCAGGGACTATGGCAGAGGCTGAAGGGGGAAGATTTTCAGGGGGACCTGGAACTGGCTGCCCTGGGAACCGTGGCGGATATAGTGCCACTGGTAGGGGAGAACCGCAAGATTGTCAAAGCAGGCCTGGCCAAGCTGCAGGATTCGGATTTCTTAGGCGTGCGGGCTTTGGTGGACGTAGCAGGTCTTGAGGACAAGGAAATAACTGCTGGCCATATTGGCTTCATGCTGGCCCCCCGGCTCAATGCAGCCGGACGGCTGGGCAGCGGTCTGGATGGAGTGCGGCTGCTTCTGTCCAGAGATGTGGAGATGTCGGAGAAATTAGCTCAGGAACTGGATGCCCTCAACGGTCAACGCCAGTCCATTGAGGCAGAGATCCTGTCAGCTGCCATGGCAGAACTTAAGGCAGGTGAGGAAGACCCGGAGGATATGGCTGCCATTGTGGTGGCAGGCAGGGGGTGGAATCCCGGTGTCATAGGCATTGTGGCTTCCCGGCTAGTGGAGGCTTATTACAAGCCCACAGTGGTGCTTTCCATTCAGGAGGATGGAGTCTGCAAGGGCTCCTGCCGCAGCATTGAGGGGCTTCACATGTATGAAGCCCTCACTGCCTGCAAGGAGGAGCTGCTGCAGTTTGGCGGTCACGAGATGGCGGCTGGCCTTTCCCTCAAGGAGGAAAAGATAGATGATTTCCGCCGCGCCCTGCAGGCTTATGCAGGCAGGACTTTAAGGGAAGAGGACTACGTGCCCAAGGTCACAGTGGAATTTGAGATGCCTCCCCATGAAGTGACCTTCCAGATGATAGAGGAACTGTCCCTTTTGGAGCCCTACGGCATGGGCAATCCCAAGCCTGCCTTTGGCTGCCGGGATATGCGCGGCACCGAGGCTCAGGCTATCGGCACCCAGAAGCAGCATTTGCGCTTCCAGGCGGGGATTGAGGGGCAGCCCGTCACGGCCCTTTACTGGAACCACAGTGACCTGGCTCCCATTGTCAACGCCGAGGAGCTGGACATGGTCTACACCCCTGCCATCAATGAGTGGAACGGGCGCAGGAGCCTTCAGTGCTTCGTAGAGTCACTGGCTCCGGCCCAAAAAGAACGCCGCTTCCCGGAAAGGGAGACTTTGGCGGGGATTTACCGCTATCTCATGGGGCTGCAGAAGCAGCAGGGCAGGATTCCCGGCGGGGCTGAGGTGCTGGCTGCGGGCTTTGCTGCCAGAGGAGAGCATATCTCCCTTTATACCTTTGAACGGGCCTTGCGGATTTTCCAGGAATTGGGCATACTGCATCAGGATTTAGAGGAAAAGGGCTATTATCTGCCCCCGGTGGCAGGGAAGATGGATCTGGAGGCGTCGCCCACCTTCAGGCGTCACCGCTGAGAGGAGTGAGCAAGGATGAACGATAAAGGGAAGAAACCCGTAACCATAGAGGGCATCATTGCCTCTGTTCAGGAATACCAGCCCCAGGCGGATATTGACCTCATCCAGCGGGCTTATGAACTGGCAGAGTCTGCCCATCGGGGCCAGACCCGCGTTTCCGGTGAGGCCTATATTATCCACCCCCTGCATGTAGCCCAGATTCTCACGGAATTGCACCTTGATGATGAGACTGTCAGTGCGGCTCTTCTGCATGATGTGGTGGAGGACACCATCTATACCAACGAGCAAATGCAGGAAATGTTTGGCGAGGAAGTGGCCATGCTCATAGACGGCGTGACCAAGCTGGGACGCATCCAGTACAAGTCCAAGGAAGAGGTGCAGCTGGAGAACTATCGCAAGATGTTCCTGGCCATGGCCAAGGATATCCGGGTCATCATGATAAAGCTGGCGGACCGCCTGCACAATATGCGCACTCTCAAGTACATGCGGGAGGACAAGCAGAAGCGCATTGCCAAGGAGACCATAGAGATCTACGCGCCTCTGGCCAACCGCCTGGGCATTTCCAATGTGAAGTGGGAGCTGGAGGACCTTTGCCTGCGCTACCTTGACCCGGAGACCTATTATGACCTGGTGGAAAGCGTCAAGCAGAAGCGCAAGGAGCGCCAGACCTTCATTGATGACTCCATTGAGCAGATCAAGGAAAAGCTTTCAGAGAGCAATATCAAGGCGGATATCAGCGGCCGTGCCAAGCATTTCTACAGCATCTACAAGAAGATGAAGCGTGACCGCAAGGATATCAGCGAAATCTACGACCTTTCCGCCGTGCGCGTACTGGTAGAGAGCGTCAAGGACTGCTATGGCGTCCTGGGGGTTATCCATGCCATGTGGAAGCCTATTCCGGGCCGTTTCAAGGACTACATAGCCATGCCCAAGTCCAACGGCTACCAGTCCCTGCATACTACGGTGATGACCAGGGGGTATCCGTTGGAAATCCAGATCCGCACCTTTGCCATGCATCAGGTGTCGGAGTTCGGTGTAGCGGCTCACTGGAAGTATAAGGAAACCGGCAAGAGTGTGGGGGCCGGCAGCGAGACTGACCAGAAGATGTCCTGGCTCAGGCAGATGGTGAACCTGCAGCAGGAGTATACAGACCCCAAGGAATACTTCGAGGCCATGAAGGTTGACATCTTCTCCGACGAGGTGTTTGTCTTTACGCCTAAAGGCGACGTCATTGACCTGCCCAAGGGTTCCATTCCCATTGACTTTGCCTACCGCATCCATACGGAAGTGGGCCATCACTGCGTGGGGGCCAAGATCAATGGCAAGCTGGTGCCTTTGGAAACGAAGCTTCGCAACGGCGATATTGTTTCCGTCCTTACCAACAAGGCCAATGGCGGTCCCAGCCGCGACTGGCTGAACATCGTGGCCTCCTCTGAGACCCGCAGCAAGATCCGCACCTTCTTCAAGAAGGAGAAGCGGGAGGAGAATATCGAGCGTGGCCGGGAACTGGTGAAGGAAGAGGCCAAGCGTCTGGGCTATGTGCCCAAGGAGCTCATGAAGGAAGACCGGCTGGAGCAGGTGGCCCAGAAGCTCAATATCCTGACGGAAGATGACCTGCTGGCGGCTTTGGGCTACGGCGGGGTGGCTCTCCACGGCATCATGATGAAGCTCATCGAGCTTTATAAGAAAGATGTGAAGGAGGCCACTTCGCCTGATGTGTCCAAGCTGCTGTCTGAGCTCAAGCAGCCGCCCGGCAGTGGAGACAGGCACAGGAAATCCAGCCACGGAGTGCTGGTGGAGGGGGAAAGCGGCCTCCTGGTGCGTCTGGCCCGTTGCTGCAACCCCATTCCCGGCGACCCCATCACGGGCTATATCACCCGCGGCCGTGGCGTATCCGTACACCGCTCAGATTGTCCCAACGTCATGAATGATGCGGATTTTTCCCGCATGATCGAGGTGGCCTGGGATATTGGCCTTGACAAGGTCTACACAGTAGAGCTGGAGATTATCTGCAATGACCGCAGCGGCATGCTGGCTGAGCTGCTGGCTGTGCCCTCTGAGATGCGCATGAATATCCGCAGCGTCAATGCCAACCCCAACCGCAACAACAAGACGTCCACGGTGATTCTGGGGCTGGATGTGAAGAACTCCAGCCAGGTGGGGCAGATCATGACCCGCCTGCGCCGGGTGAAAGACGTCTACAGCGTCACCCGCAAGATTGGCGGGGCAAATAAAGGAGGAGAGTAAGTGGCTCTGAAGATATATACCATTCCTACGGCACCCATTGAAGAAAACTGCTACGTGGCTTTCGATGAGGACAGCAAAGAGGGCTTCATAGTGGACCCTGGCAATGAGGCAGAGAAGATTTTTTCCCGCATTCAAGGGGAAGGCATCAAGGTGCAGGCCATCCTGCTCACCCACGGTCATTGGGACCATATCGGCGCTGTGGAGGAGTTGCGGCAGAAGCTGGGAGTGCAGGTGCATATCCACGGTGATGATGCCGCCATGCTGACGGACAGCCGTCAGAACCTCTTTGCCTACATGGCAGGGGGCACTATGGAGGGAGAGCCTGCGGACAAGGTGTTCCGTGAGGGAGCGGTTTTCCCCTGTGGCAGCTTCAGCTTCAAGGTTATCCATACCCCGGGACACACCCCTGGCGGCTGTTGTTTCTACTCTGAGGAGGCGGGAGTGCTCTTTTCCGGGGACTCCCTCTTTGCTGAGGAAATCGGACGCTGTGACTTCCCCGGCGGCTCCCTCAGAAGCCTGGTGGGCAGTCTCAAGGAAAAAATCCTGCCCCTGCCGGAGGAGACCAAGGTCTATCCGGGACACGGCCCTGCTACCACGGTAGGCTGGGAACGTGTGCATAACCCGTATCTTAGTTGATTGGAATGGAGAAAACTGATTCTATGCGTCTGGTTGTAGGCATTTCCGGAGCCAGCGGCTCGTTGTTGGGCTATCATCTGCTCAAGTCTCTCAGGGAGTTTCCTCAAGTGGAAACCCAGCTCATCATCACGGAAGGTGCCAGGGAAACCCTGGCCTGGGAAACGAACCTCAAGGTGGAGGACTTCACGGCTTTGGCCGACGTGGTCTACGATAATAAAAATCTGGCCGCCAGCATTTCCAGCGGTTCCTATCCCACGGACGGCATGATCATCGTGCCCTGCAGCATGAAGACCGTGGCTGGTATCGTGGCAGGCTTTGCAGATAATCTGCTGCTAAGAGCCGCAGATGTGTGCCTCAAGGAGGAGCGCAAGCTGGTGCTGGTGCCACGGGAAATGCCCCTGTCCCGCATCCACCTGCGCAACCTCAAGGAGGCGGCAGACTACGGCTGCACAATAGTTCCGCCCATGCTGACTTTTTACAATGGGGCAGATACTCTGGAACGGCAGATGGATCATATTGTGGGCAAAGTGCTGGCAAGATTCGGTCTTAGCTACGGCAGATTCGTGCCCTGGCAGGGAAAATAGATAAAGCAAGGCCCCAAGGAGGCCGCATCTATTATGTGCGGCAGCCTTGGGGCTTTTTGAGTCACCAGTCAGTTCATTTATTTTTTTTGTATACGCCAATAGTCAGGGCATTGATGAAAGGCAGTTTATCGCCTGCTTTGCGCATGATGGCTGCTGTGGCAACAGAAAGGCAAAGGACTGCACAGTAGAAGGCCAGGGCAATGCCTGCTGTCATGAGGTGCCCGCTCTTTGACAGGACAAGTGCCAGGTACCCAATAAAGAGGGGGTGGACCAGATAGGCAAAGTAGGAATGTTTTCCTAAAATGTGCAGCAGGTTCTTCAGCCACTGGGGATAATTGTTGTAAGTGAAGATGGTGAAGAAGAACAGGGAGGCGCAGATGGTGTAGGCAATGCCTGCCGGGCACAGCTGATGGGCGGTGTTGATGGCCTCAAGCTGGGTATAGCCCTGAGGGCCAAGCAGATAGTAATAATAGGCCAGCAGGGAAGCCATGCTGAGGAAGAATCCCGCTGTCACCAGGGCGCGGCGCCTCTGCATGAAGGATTGGAAGGCTTCTATATGCACAGCCAGCCAGCCGCCCAGCACAAAGATGAAGATGTAGTGCATGACCCAGTAATTGAGCCGGTACATGAAGAAGGGCTTCAGGAGCGAGTCATCGGGCAGACTGTAGACAAAGAGGTTCAAAGGCTCCGAGAAGCTGGACCAGTAGTCGAACATCACCTGCAAGCCCAGGAGGAAGATCAGCCAGAGCATGTCAAGCTTCTTCACCATTTTTACCCAAAGGGGCATGAGCAGGTAGAACCATAAGAGCAGCACCAGGAAGTAAAGCTGGTACTTTGCCACCCCGAAGAAAAGGATGCCGCAGAAATACAGGGGGCTGGGCAGTGCCGAGCCGTAAAGCCAGCTGTCATGGACAAGGTAAAAGACTGACCAGACCAGATAAGGTATGAGTACGGTTTTCCAGCGCTTCTTGAGGAACTGGCTGTAGCTCCAGTTGTCAAGGTCAAGGTTGTAGAACAGCCCGAAGGCGGAGATGAAGAAGAAGATTGGCACGCTGAAGCGGGTGAAAATCTCAAAAAGGGCCGTCAGATGTGCATTGGAGGCAGGATTTCCTATATACTGCGAGCCCACATGAATGCCTATGACTCCCATCATGGAAATGCCCCGGATATACTCGATGGCCGGCAGCCGCGGCTTCCTGGCAGCCGCGGCAGGATTATTTTCTTGCATGAAATAAAACTCCCATCTATATGTGATACCTGCTAATTCTATCATAAATTGCCGGGAGAAGGAATAAATGAAGACAAATAGCTTCACTAGAAGGGCTTTGTGGTGTAAAATAGAATGTAACAAGTATACATGTGAGCTGACCAAGGAGGGGCGGCGGGCAGGTATATAGACCTGAAACTAACTATGGCTGCAAGGAAGAATGACACAGTACTGTATTTAGAATGGAGCTGCATAATTATGATGGCACTCAACTTCCAGGCATCAAAGCACAAGAAGATGCTGATGGAACGCACCAAGACCTGTACCGTTCGTCTTGGAGATGTTAGCAACCTTTACCCTGAGGGAGCCGTGGTCTGGATTACCGTGGGCAAGAAGGGCGAACCCAAGCATAAGCTCTACTCGGCTTATCTTGACAAGGTCAGAGTCAAGACCATGGGCACCCTGACTTCCAATGACCTGGGGCATCAAAACCCGGAGATAAATTCCAGGGAAGAACTGATAGCTGACTTCGAGCGCATCTACAAACGCCGCATACTGCCTGAAGATACAGTGACGGTTATTTATTTTACCGAGGTACATGAGGATATGTGATCCTATCGCAGTCAAAACCCCCGATTGGAGCAGTGGGCTCTGTCGGGGGTATTTTACGGCATGGGCTATTCAGCTGTTGTTGTATAGCGGGGTGAGCTTCATTCCTTCCCGCCAGCCCAGCATGTTGGCGGTACCTGAGGGGAGTTCCAGGCAGGCTTGGGCGGTGAAGCAATAGGTGAAGCCCAGCCAGGGTCTGAGGTGGGGGACAATCTTTATGATTTGGTAGTCATTGTCAAGGAAAACAGCATCTATGGGAAAGTTCATGAACATCATGTGAATGCTGCTGCAAGGGGAAAGGAGCAGGCCTTGTCCCTCTGGCAGGGATTTTTTTCCCATCAGCCCCAGGAATCTGGCGAGGAAATTATCTGCCACTTTGGCTTCTATAGAGTTGTTTTCTGCAGAGAGTATCAGGTTTTTCATAGAAGGTTCCTCCAGGTATGTGAGATAGTTGTTCAGCAGGAGAAAGGCGGGTGGGTATATGTATGCAGCAATCATGTGTCTGGCTCTGGTATTGTCCCTCTGGGCTTCAGAGTGGATAGATTCATTATATCAGCGCGAGAGGGAAATACTGACATTCCCGGAGAAGGTGAGGGCGTCTGCTTTTCGCCTGCCGCTGCTTGTCCTGGGATTGGGAGGGATGGCAATCATTCTCTCGGGTGAAGCTATGCAGCTGACTGAAGCTGCCAAGCGATTGCTCCTTGCTTGGTTCCTGTTGATGACCATGGTAACGGATTTTGAGCAGCATCTTATCTTTGACAGGATGCAGATGCCCTTTGCAGTTCTTGCCCTGCCCTTTATTTTCCTGGGGGGGCAGGTTACTGACCATTTGCTGGCGGCTCTGGCAGGCGGCGGGAGTTTTCTCATTTTATCGCTGATAACCAAAGGAGCCATAGGCGGGGGAGATATAAAGCTGATGTCTGTGCTGGGACTTTGGCTGGGAACCGAAAATTTGACGAGGATTGCCATAGGTGGATTCCTGTTATCTGGCCTTGTGGCTATGGCAATGCTGCTCTCAAGGCGGTGGAAGCGCGATGAGCGCTTCGCCTACAGTCCGTACTTCTCTTTGATGGCCCTGGCGCTGCTGTTGAATTGAAAAGCCTTCCCGCATGTTGGGAAGGCTTTTTGATTATGCTTCTAATTCATCAGCCAGTTTGTACCCGTCTCTGCCTTGTTCTTTTACACTGCGGAGGGCCAGGCCGGCGGCGTGGAAGAGGTGGTTGTAGGTCTTGCCGTTGTGGGGGGCTACAGCTACGCCCACGCTGGCGGTGAGGCCTATGTTTTTGTCGTCCATAGTGAAGTTCCTCGTCATCTCGTTGATGAGCTTGGCCTTTTTGACGATGATGTCCATGCCCGGCTGCTGGTCGAGGATGACGATGAATTTATCTGCTTCCAGGCGGCCCACGCAGTCATTGGAGCGGAAGCAGCCTTTGAGCTTCCTGGCATATTCATGCAGGAGCCTGTCACCGTATTCCTGTCCTTTATCCTTATTGACTTCATGGAAGTTATCCAGGTCGACAAGGTAGATGGAGATGAGCCCCAGAGATTCGGGTTCGTCGTATTCCCTGAGCTTCCTGCGGCAGAACTCCTCCATGGAAATCCGGTTGTAAAGCCCCGTCAGGTCATCTCTCTTGCCCTCGTTGCGCAGGCTCTCATGGATGCTCTGGATTTCCGTGAGGGCCTGGGAGATATCTCCCAGTTCATCATTGGAAATCTCAGGGAGGATATCGTTATTTGTCTTGCCCTTGACGATGTTGGAGGCCATCTTGTTGATTTCCAGCAGGGGGCGGGAAATCCTGGCAGCCAGCATATAGGCTATCAGATTCACGAAGAGCATGATGACCAGTCCCAGGATGAAGCCCTTGGACAGGACGCTGCTCACGGCAGAATTGATGACACTGTAAGGGGTGATGGTGAGGATGCCCCAGCCGGTGACTTTATCCCTGGAATAAGCAGCTATGCAGTCTTCGTCTTTGAGGTCAAGGCGGACTATGCCTCTGTCGCCGTCCAGTTTCTCGGAAATCTGCGCTACCTCCTGTGAAAGGTCCGTACCGCTGGCATAAGCGCCGTCTTCGTCCGTGCTGGCGATGACATGGTTGTCACGGTCTGTGAGGATGAGGGTGCTGCCGTTGGTATTCTGGTCATGGATGAACTTCTGCACCTTGTTCAGGTAAAAATTCCTGTGTACCAGACCGATGGGGCGGTTCTGGTCATCCAGGACAGGCGTGGCTATGACTACTACCAGCTGGCCGTTGGACATGCTGACCATGATATCGGAAATGTAGTCATGTCCTGCCATGACTTCCTGGAAGTGCTTGCGGCTGGACATATTGATCTTGGTATTGTTGTCCGTGCGTATGCGTTGCTGGCCGTTGCCATCGGTTACGGCGGTGAGGTTGTTGTCCTGGAAGATATCATTGATGTTGTCCAGTATCTTTCGGATAGTGGCTTCGTCTTCGGGGTTGGGATTCTGCAGGTATCTCTTTACCACGGGAGTGCTGGCCAGGGTGCGCAGCACATAGAGATTCTTGTCTTCCAGCTGGGTCAGGTGTTCGCCTATGGTCACATTCCTTGACCAGTTATCCTCCCGAGCACGCTGGTCAAGGTCCATGATATTAAGCCAGCCGATGAAGATGATGGTGGCAATGAAGGGGATAGCCCCCATCATTGCCAGAAGCAGGAATAACTTGTTCTTGATGCTCTTGCTGCTCATTACTCTGCACCTCGCGTTATCTGCCTTTTAGCGCTTTTAGGGTTATCCTTCCATCTCATCTGCCAGCTTGTAGCTGTCCCTGCCATGCTCTTTTACATCGAAGAGGGCCAGGTCAGCAGCGTGGAAGAGGTGGTTGTAGGTTTTGCCATTGTGGGGGGCGACGGCTACGCCGATGCTGGCGGTGAGGCCTGCATTCTCTCCGTTGACAACAATGTTTCGGGCGACCTCATTGATGCGGGCGACCTTTTTCTTGATGGTTTCCTTGTCGGGCTGATTGTCCAGGACGACGACGAACTCGTCAGCCTCCAGGCGTCCGATGGAATCTCTCTCAGAGAAGGTATCCTTGAGCCCTCTGGCAAATTCCTGCAGGATCTTGTCACCGTACTGACGTCCCTCCTCGCGGTTGGCCTTCTGGAAATGGTCGATATCCACGATGCAGATAGCTATCAGGCCAGGGTTGACGGCTTCTTCGTAGTTGTGCAGTTTCCTGCGGCATATCTCCTCTATGGACATCTGATTGAGCAGGCCTGTGAGCTTGTCGGTCTTGGCTTCTTTGTTCAGTATTTCGTGTCTGTTGCGCATTTCGTTGATGGCCTGGGAAATATCGCCCAGCTCGTCGTCGGAGTAGAGATGGACCCTGTCTATGTCGGCATTGCCGCTGGCAAGGTTGGAAACAACGTTGTTGATTTCCTGCAGGGGTCTGGTGATGCGGGAGGCAATCAGATAGGCTATGGTGGTCACCAGCAGCAGGAGCAGCAGGCCCAGGATGATTCCTCTGGAGATGGCTTCATGCACATCTGACCAGATGTATTTGTAAGGCGTGATGGTGATAATGCTCCAGCCTGAGCGCTGGCCCCGGGAGAGAGTGGCCAGGCAGTCCTCTCCGTTGAGATTCATGCGGATGACGCCATCGCCCCAGTCCAGGGCTTCGGAGATTTGCCGGACTTCCAGAGAAACATCCATGCCCTTGGTGTATCTTTCGTCTTCGGTATGGGAGATGATGTTGTTTTCCCGGTCTGCGATGATGATGGATGTCTGTTCGGTTTTCTGGGTCTGGATAAAGCTCTGCACCGTATCCAGGTCGAAATTGCGCTGCACCAGGCCCATGACCTTATGCTGGCGATTGAAGACGGGGACTACCATGGTCATCATGGTGCCGCCAGTGGACATGCTGGTCATGGCATCGGAGATGTACTCGTGACCTGCCATGGCCTCCTGGAAATGCTTGTGTTGTGAGATATTCACCTTGGGAGCTCCATCGGTGCGGATAAGCTGGATGCCGTTATCATCCGTGACGGCCAGGGGATTGGGGTCATGGAAGACTTCGCTGGAATTGCTCATCAACTCTTTCAAGATGCCTTCCATCATGGGGTCCCTGGTTTCAAGATATTGTTTCAGAGCAGGGGCCACTGACAGGGAACGCAGTACGTAGAAATTCTTGTCCAGTTCCTGCGCCAGATGCTCCTTGATGGCAATATTCTTGTTCCAGTTGTCTATCCTGGCGTACTGTTCCAAATGAATCACATTGCGCCAGCCAATGAAGGCGATGGTGACAATGAAAGGGATGGCTCCCAGCAGGGCTAGTATAAAGAATAGTTTGGTCTTGACGCTTCTTGCGCTCATTCGCGTACACCTCGCAAAAAAGATTCTGTATTTCGTGGCAAAGTTGAGTTGTTATTATTCGTCGGCAAGTTTGTAGCTGTCCCGGGCATTTTCCTTCACATCGTACAGGGCCAGGTCAGCTGCGTGGAAGAGGTGGTTGTAGGTCTTGCCATTATAGGGAGCGATGGCTACGCCTATGCTGGCCGTAAGGCCTGCTTTTTCTCCGTTTATGATGACATTGCGGGCGAGTTCGTTGATTTGCGCCGCTTTCTTCATGATAGTTTCCTTATCTGGCTGGTTGGCGAGGACAACGATAAATTCGTCAGCCTCCAGACGGCCGATGCAGTCATTCGCGGAGAAACTGGACTTGAGACATCTGGCGAATTCCTGCAAAATCCTGTCACCGTAATTATGACCTTCCTCACGGTTGGCTCGCTTGAAGTGGTCGATGTCCACGATGCAGATAGCTATGAGCCCGGGATTTGCAACTTCTTCATATTCCCTGAGTTTCCTGCGGCAAATCTCCTCTACGGCGTACTGATTGAAAAGGCCTGTGAGCTTGTCTGTTTTCGCTTCTCTGCTAAGGGATTCGTGTATCTGGCGCATTTCATTGATGGCCTGGGAAATCTCTCCCAGCTCGTCATCGGAGTAATCGTGGGTCTGGCTCGTATGGGCGTGGGCATCGCCAGTGGCCATATTGCTGACTACTTTGTTAATATTCTGCAAGGGCCTGGTGATGCGGCTGGCCAGCATATAAGCAACCAGGTTTACCAATAGCATGAGCAGGAGTCCCAGGATGGCACCTCTGGCTATGACATCATTGATGGTCGAAAAGATGCGGCTGTAGGGTGAGATCGTGACGATGCTCCAGCCTGTGCGCTGACCGCGGGAGAAGGTGGCTACGCAGTCTTCTCCGTTCAGATTGAGTCTGGTCATGCCATCTTCCCAGTTCAGGGTTTCGGAAATCTGCCTGACTTCCCCGGACATGCTCTTGCCCTTGGCGTAGGTTTCGTCCTCAGTGCTGATGATGACATTGTCTTCACGGTCCATGATGATGATATCGAGCTCATCGGTATTTTGAGTATCGAGGAAATTCTGTATCCTTTCAAGGCTTAAATTCCTTTGAACCGTGCCTATGACACGATGGCTGTCATTGTAGACAGGGACTATCTGCACAAAGATTTGTTCACCGGTGGACATGGCAATCATGGCATCTGAAACGTATTCGTGCCCGGCTGCAGCCTCCTGGAAATACTTGCGCGAGGAGGTGTTCACATGGGGGGCGTCATCGGTGCGGATAAGCTGCAAGCCATTGAGGTCCGTGACGGCTATGGGATTGGTGTCCTGGAAAGCGTAGTTGGAGCTCTTGAGCAGTTTGGTCAGGATTTCCTCAACGTGATGGTTGGCAGGGTCGGTGAGATATATCTTCATGGCAGGAGATACTGACAAGGAGCGGAGTACATAGAAATTTTTGTCCAGTTCCTGGCTCAAGTGTTCCTTGATGGCAAGGTTCTTGTTCCAGTTGTCTGTCATGGTGTGCTGCTCCATGTGGATCACACCGCGCCAGCCGATGAAGGCAATGGCGGCAACGAAGGGGATAGCTCCCAGAAGAGCCAGGATCAAAAATAGTTTGGTTTTGACGCGTTTAGTGCTCATCCGTGTACACCTCTCAAAAAAATTCGACACTTTTCCTTTGTCTTATAGGCGAGCCATTTTATTTGTTTCAATTCTGTTTATAAAGCAAATCTCCTGCCTTAATAAAACAAATTTCAGATATTTTCCACGAGGGAATCTAATTTGTAAGGAAAAAGCAAATAGTGATAATAAGGGAGAGGTACGCATACATAAGTACACTACTGATATACAGAAATATTGCGGGGGGGGGGACTCTTATGTTATAATAATAATATAGAGAAAATGGTAAAGGGAAGGTAAAAAAATAGTTTACACTTGGGAGATTTCCTACTGGAAAAATCAGAATAATTGCGTTATAATAAGCACATAAGATGGAAATAAAATGAAAATCGAGGGGATGCCAATGTTTTCCAAGATATTGGATGTTTTGAACGATTTGAAACCAAAGCACTTATTGATGCTGGCGGGGACCACGGCGTTGCTTATATTTGCAGTGGTCTATTTTGCTTTATCGGGACTCACGGAGAAGGGGGCGGCTCCTGTAACGCCTGTTGCACCCCAGGGGATTACCCGCTCCGTAGTGGTGGCCAGGGATGACATACAGCCCAATACCCTCATTCAGGAGGATATGCTGGAGATAAAAGAGATGCCGGCCAACGTTGTACCCAAGGGTTCCATCATGGTCATGAAGGACATCCTGGGACAGCCGGCTGCCTCCACTATCTACGCTGGTGATATCCTCACCATGTCCAAGGTCTTCATGGACAAGAGCCATACAGGCTTCTCCGGCTCCATCCCGGACAACTGCCGGGCAGTGTCCGTGGGAGTAAGCGAGATTACCGGGGTGGCAGGCTTTGCCAAGCCCGGGGATTATGTGGACGTAATCCTGGTAGAAAAGAGCAAGACGGGGGCTTCCAGCCGTTTCCTGTTGCAGAATGTATTGTTGCTGGCAGTGAATCAGAATGCGGCACCAAAGGGAAATGTCTTGGATGAAGCTACAGGCAAAAAAGCAGAATACAAGCCTGCTATCGCTACCCTGGCACTCACGCCTGATGATATGCTGGAGCTGGTATCTGCTTCGGCAGTTGGGGAGATATATCTGGCCCTCAGGCCTTTCCACTCCAAAGATATTTACACAGGCTTTGGGGAGTTCAACTTGAAATCCTCACAAGTGGAGACGGTAGCGCCTGCTGCCAGCACGATGCCTGCCCAGGCTGCTCCGGCGTATCAGCCGCCTGTGGCAGCTGCACCGCAGCCTGAGGCCCCTGTAGCCTCTTCTGGCATTCGGATCATACAGGGCGATAAAATACTTGGGAAGTGAGGGTATCTGTCTTGAAGAAGGGAATATTTAGCAGTTTGGGAATAATGGCAGCCAGTTGCTGCCTCATGGCACCGTCACCTGTATTTGCTTCTGAACTTATTTCTATAGATGCGCACAGTTCACGTTGCATCTCCATGCCTGACAGCATCACGCAGATTGCCATAGGTGACCCGGAGATTGCCACGGTGGTGGAGGTGCCTGCTACAGACAATGAATTCTTACTGGTGGCTCATAATGAGGGAACTACCTCACTATTTGTTTGGACAGCTTCCGGCAATCGTTATGAGTATATAGTGGGTGTGTCTCCTGAGGATGCAGGACAGGCCAAGATAATAGAGCATGCTATCAATCTGCCAGATGTTCATGTGAAGATGGTTAAGGGTAAGATTATGCTTACTGGGACTGTAGAGAATCAGTATGAGCGTAATTACGCTGTGAGGACAGCCCAGCTTTTTGTGAAGGAGAATGAAAAGAATACAAACCTAACTGTGGGTAGTGATGCCAACATAAACGTTATGACTTCTAAATCTGCTAACCAGTCGGAAAGCAGAAATATTGGAGTTAGTGAGGCGAGGACAGCAGGTTATATCATAGATCTCTTGCATATGACGCATCCTTCACAGATACGTTTGGAAGCACAAGTCATTGCTATTAAGCCTTCGGATACTAAGAACCTGGGTATTGTTTACGGATCTGAATCAGGGTCTAATCTGTTCAGTTCGCCGGGAGTTTTCTATGTGGGTGATTCCTATGGCTCAGGGGATACCACCTTCGCTCATAATCCTTGGAAATGGGCGACGGACAGGTGGGGAGGCATCAATATGGGCATCAGTGCTCTGGTGACTCAAGGTAGGGCAAAGATTCTTTCCCGTCCCAGCATTACCACCATGAGCGGCGAGGAAGCAGTTATCCAAGTGGGCGGTGAGATTCCCTATACTACACGAGACAGCAACGGCACGCCTCATACGGAGTTTAAGGAATATGGTATTATTCTTCAGTTTAAGCCTGTAGTGGATGCGGAGAGCCGAATTGTCACTGCTGTGCACACGGAAGTGAGTATGCCAAATGGAGAATCAGTAGACGGTCAGCCTGTTCTTGATCGCAGGGGCGCAGATGCGGTTGTAACGGTAGCTTCGGATACCACCATGGTTATCGGTGGGCTCATGGATTCCCGTGAATACAAGACTGTGCGGAAGTTCCCTTTCCTGGGAGATATTCCTGTGATTGGAGAGTTCTTCAAATACACCTCCCATACCAAGGACAAGCAGGAACTCATTATTCTGGTAACGCCGCATCTGGTGAATGAGTATGAGGCTTCTCAGGCCAGGATGACTTCTGAGATGGAAGAATTCTACAATCGAGGCAGGCGTGTGGAAGCAGCCAGGAAGGATGTTGACCTGGATGCTCCTCTGCCAGATCCTCAGGAAGAAAATGCTTCATCCCGGGAAAGTGGGGAAGCGGTACTTGAGGGCAAAGTGGAAACCAGAGAAGATAATTCCTCGGAAAATGGTTCCATCCTCGATAAATATCTGAACAAAGATGTGCTGCACAAAGGCACAGAGCAGGACAGCAAGCAGAAGGAGTGATACTTATATGGAGGGACATAGAAGTATCGTCATTGCTGTCTTCAGCACCTCTGCCGGCAGCGGCAAAACCATAACAGCCATCAATCTGGCGGCAGGTCTGGCCAAAGAAGGATACCAGACCTGCCTGGTGGATCTTGATTTGCAATTCGGTGATGTGATGGGTTATCTGGACATGGTCAGTGATACGACCTTGGCAGATGCCCAAAAGGCTTTGGAGCGGAATGCAGCTTCCTTTCGGGTGGAGGATTACCTGACGGAATACAGCTGTGGCGGCGTTTCCTTTTCGGTGCTGCCCCCTCCCAGAGAGATAAACGATGCCTACATGGTGAATGTAGACACAGTGGCAGAAATCATCCGCCGCATGGGCAGCTTCAATTTCATCGTGCTGGATATGACGTCGGTCTTCAGTGCCTTGAACCTCGTAATGCTGGATATGAGCACAGTCATCAATTTTGTGGGCGTGGTGGATTTCCTGCCAGCGGTGAAAAACTACAAGGTGGGCTATGATACTCTCCTGCGTTTCGAGTATGAGGAACGAAAGATTCGCCTGGTGGAAAACAAGGCAGATGAGGAGAAATACATCAGCTCAAGGGATGTTGAGCGTCTCCTGGGAGCGAAATTCTATCACAGGCTCCCCAGTGACACGGCGGCTGTGACTCAGTCCATCCGCATGGGCAGGCCCCTGATGTTCGCCGCTCCCTTGTCTCCTCTCACCCAGAGCTACTGGCAGCTGGTGGGACGCTATACCAACCGTGATGATTCTGCGCAGGCTCAGAGCAAGAATCATCCAGCTTCTGCCCAAGAGGGCAAGAAGTCCCGTGGCTTGTCCTGGCTGCTGGATTTGGGCGGCTTTGCGGCTCACGGCAGCAAGTGAAGGGGGGGGTGAGGTGCTATGAAATATCGTACAGTGCTGGTTGAGCATGAATCAAGCATGCTTTCTCAATTGGCAGGTGCCCTGAAGGCAGACAGCACTTTTGACCTGGCATCGACTTATCACTCTGCCAGCCAGGCTTTGGGACAGAGCAGTGTATTTTTGCCAAACCTCTTCATCATTGATGTGGATGACAATGAGGCTCTGAGTATGTTGCCGAATTTCATCAGCTTGTTCCCCAATGCTGCTTTTCTGGGAACCATGGAAGCGTGGAAGGCAGACAGGGCTGAGAGAGTAATCCAGTCAGGTGCCCTGGGCTGCGTACTGAAGCCTTTCCGTGCCAGGGATATCCTGGAAGCCATAAGACTATATACACGGCGGGGGCAGAAGCGTCCCACCCGCACCATGGCGTTCTTCAGTCCCAAGGGACATTCAGGCCGGACTACCCTCGCATCGGTGATGGCCATTGAGTTGGCTAAAAAGAGCGGGGAGGCAGTGGCCATCATAGATGCGGATTTGCAGTTCGGAGATGTGTCTATCTTCTTCGATGCAGTGCCTCAGCATAACGTGGTGGAGGCGTCCCATGATATACGGCTGCTGACTCCTGCCGCGCTGGAGCCTTACTTCCAGCCCGTAGGAAATGGCATTTGGATCATGGGCGGGCCCACCCGGCCTGAGCATGCAGAATTGGTAGAGGCCAATCAGCTGATAGATGTGGTTCGCATGGCGGGGAGCCTTTTCCGCTATGTGCTGCTGGATCTTCCCTCTGGCTTCAATCCCATCTCTCTGGCCCTGGCGGAGTTTGCAGATACGGATATTCTGGTGTCCATGATCAGCAGCGGTCAGGAAGTCCGTCATATGAAGCGTTCCATGAAGATGTTCCATACCTGGGATGCCTATGGCAAGAGAATCTATCCTCTGTTTGCCGGAGTGAAAAATTGCACTTCTGAGCAAAAAAGAAAAATTGAGGAGGAATTTGGCCGGCATGTGACGAAAATATTACCAGAGGAGAAAAGACTTACCTCTATCACAGGCAGCGGACGACTGATGAAGGATTTGCCGGAAGACATGCCTTATGTGAGTACCGTCGCGAGCCTGGCCAATGACATTGTCGTGGGCAGGAGGTGAGAATGTGGTTGTTGCTATTGTAGCTTTGATGGCAGCGATGCTGACGTTCTTGCTGATGACATTGCTCATCATCTATGTACGGCAGCAAAGGCGTATGAATATCTTCTACCGCCTGCGTCGCTACAACATAGTGGAAGCCGGAGTGACAATTGACGAGCAGACTCCTCTCGGGGACAGAATCAGGTTTTGGCTGAAAAGGGCGGCGGCTCCCTTGTCGGAGTTGCGTCCCATACAGGCTCTCGACTTGAAGATGCGCCAGGCAGGCATTCCCCTGCTGGGAGGGGAGTTCATGGTTTTCCTCTTTGGCAGTACAGGCATAGCTGCTCTGGTCACCTGGCTATTGACCCTGGATGGCAGTAACGCATTCCTCATTGGTCTTTTGACGGCAGGCCTTATCTGGGGCATGGTGACCATAAGGATCAGCCGTCGCCGCACTGCTTTTACCGAGCAGTTGGGTGACTGTCTGATTACCGTGGCCAACGCCCTTAGGGCTGGCTACAGCTTCCAGCAGGCTATGGAGGTGGTGGCCAAGGAGATGGAGCCTCCCATCAGCGATGAGTTTGCCCAGGTCACCCGAGAAGTTGCCATGAGCGTGCCCCTGGAATCAGCTTTGGAAGGCATGAACAATCGGGTAGGCAGTGCTGATTTCGACCTGGTGGTGACAGCGGTGCTGATTCAGCGAGAGGTAGGTGGCAATCTGGCTCAGATTCTCGATACCATCAGCGATACTATCCATGAGCGTATCCGCATGAAGCGTGAGATTTACGCTCTGACAGCACAGGGCAGGCTTTCGGCCTGGGTGCTGATACTGATGCCTTTTGGTTTGGCCTTTATTATGTACCTGATTAATAGGGAAAGTCTGATGTTGCTTATAACAGAACCGCTAGGACGTATGGCTCTGTTGGTGTCGTTCTTCCTTGAGATTATCGGCTATGTGGTAATCCAGCGGATTGTCCATGTAGATGTATAATATTTACTGTTTAGAATTTAATATTTGAGAGGGGAGTGGATGTCATGTTACAGCGTATCAACAATTTTTTCAGGAAGTCTCAGATTGGGCAGGGCATAGTGGAGTACGCCCTGATTCTGGCCTTCGTTGTGGCTGTTGCTGCAGTGTTGGGGAATGCTGGCGGAATAAGAACTGCCGTACAGAATATTTTCAATAATACACAGCAGCAGCTGAACACCCAGGGAGGTACCACCACCCAGGGTGGTTAATGGCGGTGGTAATGGTTAATTCGTAAAAGAATTAGATTCAGTTTGTATCTGAGGAAAGAGCTTCCTGTTTTCGGGAGGCTCTTTCTTACCTATTTCGTTTTGTTAATCTTACAGGAGGTGACGGTAATGAAAGGACAAAAAGGGCAGTCAGTGGTGGAATTTGCTCTGGTATTGCCGATATTCCTCCTGATAATATTAGGCGTGGTGTATGGCGGTTTGGCCTATGCAGATTATCTGCAATACAGTACAGCGGTGCGGGAGGCTGCCAGGGATATTTCAGTTAAGGACAGTGCAAAGCGCAGTGCCACTGTGGCAGGGCTTAACAGTAACAATGCCGCTACAGTGAAGGAGTATGCTGACCCTCTGACAAAGCTGTATAAAGCCACTTTTTCCGTGCGTCCTTTTAAGCGCAATCAGGATGGATCTGAAACTGTGACAGATATCAACAGCGCACAATTCGTGACGGTGAAGGCGGAATTTGTTCTGAATAATACAAACATAAGTGTCCTGCCTGCGACACTCAAGGCTGTGCAATGCACTATGCCTGTGGAAAAAGATAATGTGCAGCAGCAAAATCAGCCATAATATGATGAGGCTTGCGACGGTATGTAGATGAGGCGGTGGGAAGATGTCACTCTTAAAGCGCTTGGGAAAGACGAAAGAAAATGCCATAGAGGAAGTGGGGAAACGGGAGAATCCTCTGGGAGAATTTGGGAAACAAACTGCCAGGGAGAAAGCTCCTGCAGGCAGAGAGGTGGAAAAGCAGGCCTATCCTCATCTGACTGACAATAGCCATCAGGCGCGTCCGCAGATGGCTTCTGCCTTCGCAGCCAGGCGAAATGCTGCTGTGGAGGTAGACCAGATTCAGGAACTGAGACTGGCCGTCCATCGTCGCATTGTGGATGAAATGACGGTGGCAGAGCATCAGCTGCTATTGCAAGGCTCAGTGGCCAAGGAGCAGATTCAGAATCTGATTTCCACTTATTTTGACAGGGAGATGGCCAATCATTCCTATGCCCTGTCCCGGGCAGACAGACTGGCGCTGATAGAGGATATCTGTGACGAAATCCTTGGTCTTGGTCCTTTGGAACCCTTGCTGAAAGATAACACCATCACAGAAATCATGGTCAATGGTCCGCGCGATATCTTCGTGGAGCGGGCAGGCAAGCTGCTCCTTACGGAGTCGCGTTTTTATGATGAAGCCCACCTGATGAATATCATTGAGCGCATTCTGGCTCCTCTGGGCAGGCGAGTGGATGAGTCGTCTCCTCTGGTGGATGCTCGTCTGGCTGATGGCTCCCGCGTGAATATCATCATTCCTCCCCTGTCTCTGGTGGGACCAGCGGTGACCATCCGCAAGTTCTCACAGAAGGCATTATCGGTGGAAGATTTGATGAACTATGGCACTTTGAATGAGGATATGGCAGACTTTTTGGAGGCCTGTGTCAGGGCGCGGCTGAACATTCTGGTATCCGGAGGTACAGGCTCCGGCAAGACAACCACGCTGAATGTGCTGTCTTCCTTTATCCCTGCCACTGACCGCATCGTTACTATCGAAGATGCAGCCGAGCTAAGGCTGCAGCAGCGCCATGTAGTGACTTTGGAATCCCGGCCTGCCAATATCGAGGGCACAGGTGCCATTACCATCCGTGACCTGGTACGCAATGCCCTGCGCATGCGTCCTGACCGCATCATCGTAGGTGAGGTTCGCTCTGGTGAGGCCCTGGATATGCTTCAGGCCATGAACACGGGCCACGATGGCTCACTTACCACGGCTCATGCCAACAGTCCCCGCGATGTATTGTCACGTTTGGAGACTATGACCTTGATGGCAGGCATGGAACTGCCTGTGAGGGCTGTGCGTACCCAGATTTCCTCAGCTATAGATCTTATCCTGCAACAGTCCCGCATCAAGGATGGTACGCGCAAGATTACCCACATTACAGAGGTGCAGGGGATGGAGGGGGATACCATTATCCTGCAGGAACTTTTCCGTTATGTGCAGGATTACATTGACGAAAGCGGGAAGTCAGTGGGGCATTTCGAATCCACAGGGATGCAGCCAGCCTTCATGGAAAAATTCCGCATGAATGGCGTGACACTTCCCAGAAATTTGTTTGCCGGAGGACATTGACCATGGTATTCTTGACGGCTTTAGTAGTGACAGCGCTTTTCATGCTGATGTTACTTTTGATATTTTGTTCCGGGCATATGTCCCAAGTGCGAATCCAGCACCGTATGTCCAAGATGATTGCAGAAGCAGAGCAGGAGCGTAAAATTCTTAAGCGCAAAAAACAAAAGGGTGCAGAAGAAGCGGAAGACAAATCACCTGTCCGTAGTCTGGCAGAAATGCCCTTCAGCGAGCGTGTCATACTGCCCTTTCTGAAAACCATAGAAGATAATCTTAATCAGTTTGCTCCCCGGGAGCTAAAGAACATGATGGAAATGATGCTCTTTCGCCTGGGAGGGCAGGAGAGATGGACGGTTAATCATCTGGCAGCAGGCTGGGTGCTTTCCGTGCTGCTGGGGGGAGCTTTAGCCTTTCTGGCAGGATATGTCATTACCGGCCTGGCACTGATTCAGAAGATAACCTTTGTGATTTTGGGAATGGTGGCGGGAGCGGTTCTGCCCTTTATGCTTTTGCAGTCGGCCATCAAGCGGCGTCAGGCCGCTATTAAGAGACAGCTGCCGGATTTTCTGGACTTCCTCTGTGTCAGCGTGCAGGCTGGCCTTTCCTTTGATGGTGCTGTGGCAAAAATCGTCAGCCGTATGAAGGGGCCATTGACAGATGAATTCCGCAGGATGCTGAGGGATACGAGCCTGGGCATGACCAAGCGGAGATCCCTGACCCAGTTGGGCAAAAGATGTGATGTGGAGGAGATGTATCTTTTTACTTCTTCCGTAATACAGGCGGAGCATCTGGGCACCAGTATGTCAAAGACTTTGCAGGTGCAGGCAGAGAATATGAGGGACAGGCATCGTCAGGCTGTGAAGGCGGCGGCTCTGAAAGCTCCTATCAAGATTATTTTCCCCATGATTGTCTTCATTTTTCCTTCGATTTTCGTCATGGTGATTATGCCGGCGATTTTAGCATTGGTGAAATCCTTGGGCAAGTGAGGGGGTGCAGGCAATGTTGTCTATACGTAAACTCCAACATCTGTTGAATCATCAGCGGGGGCAGGGCATGGTGGAGATGGCTCTCCTTATGTGCTTTGCAGTGGCAGTGGTGGTGGGGGTAAATTGGGATAGCTTCAAAGAAAGTATGGGAATCCCTTATCTGAGGATGGCAAAACGTGTAGGGATGAATACTTCTACTACAAACCCTGTAGATATTTCTGCTTATGCCACTATGCCTACGTCTGAACTGAGACAGATAGACAATGCAGAGCGTATTGCTGCTGACAAGGCTACCATGACTGCTTTGGGAGAGTTTCTGCTGACATTGAACAAAAGTGATATTGCGAATCTGTTTCCTGGAACTAAGGAGTCTCGCTGGACAGGTACAGATGGCAGTGGTAAGCCTGGTGTAGCCTTGTTTGACTACTGCATTGAAAATGCAGGTGATAATGGTGAAGCATTGAAGGTCAAGCTCCGTCACAATGATGCGGGATACCTTAGTAATCAGCAAGCGATACAGTGGCTGCAAGGTAATTATGATAAAAATACGGAGCCCTATAAAGGTAATAAAAGCGAGATTGTTTCTAATCGCTTCTTTTATTCGAATGATGCCATAGATCCTAGACCGCAAGCACATTTAACAAAGGGAGAACAGTCAGCTACATTGTGGGCTGCTTTTACTTTTGATAGTGGTGGGGATGTAACATCTGTTAAGTTAAGTATGAGCAGGAGCTATCAAGAAAACGGAAATTCTGGAGCATGGAAGCGTACAAATTGTGAGGGGTTGACTGATGTTGTTGTAAGCAAATGAGGGAGGTGTGAGTAATGAGAAGACTGGGAAACAGTTCACAGAAGGGGGCCGTCCTGGTCTTTGTGGCCCTCCTGTTGCCTATGCTGGTTTTCTTTGGGGGCATGGCCATAGATTTCGGACGGGCTTATCTGTATAAATCAGACCTTCAGAATGCAGCAGATGCGGCAGCCCTGGCAGGGGTGGCTGCAGTGGCATCAACAAACGGCAAGGCTCGTCTGATAAATGATGCTAATGTTCCTGCAAATGCAGAAATTTCTTCGGATACTGCTCTTAAGAACAAGGCAGCAAGTGCAGCCAATGCGATTCTCGTCAAGGATATTGGGAGAAATGGTGCAAATGATGCCAATACAAAGCTACGTACCGAGTCCCAAGAGGCGGAAGATGGCGAACATCAAAAGAATACCTACTATTACATGGTAGAACTGACCGATGAGGTAAGGATGGTCTTTGCCCGGCTTTTTCTGCCAGACAGTCTCCTGCCTGATGGCTGGAATATCAAAGTAGTTGCCAGAGCTTGGGCTAAGGCTGGCGATGGTGGTAATAATGGTGGCAATGATGGTGTAGACCTATTAACCCAGATGAATGAAGTGGTAGGACTTGAACTGCCTTCGACTTTTAATGAATGGTGGAAAAAAGAGGTTGGAGGCAACACCATGGAAACAGCGCAGCAACTCAGTTATACCAATACGGGAGTACAAATTGGTGCAGATGGCAGTCGCAGTGAAATTTTTAACATGGATGGCACGGAAGAGGATAAGAATGTCAGAAAAAATCTTTTCATAAACTTCAAGCAGGATATACATTATGATACAACTTTGGTAGAGAATTTTGATGTCACTGATTTGCAGGGGATGAGCTATGAAGAGGCAAGAAGTCTTTTCTATAATGATGGAAAAAAATTTGTAAACATAATACTGCCAAATGGTAAAGTATTAAAGGGACCGGTGACATGGGATACGCTCATAAGGGAGTTAGGACCCCAGATCACTTACAGTAACGATAAAACTTGGTGGAATCTCACAAATGGATATTTGACATGGGATGCAATCGACCCTGAGCAGCGTGAAATCGTCTGGAAGGCCCTTACTTCCAGTGTAACCGCCACCATAAATGTGACGGAGCCATTTCCGATGAGGGATGTGGCTGCGTTACCTGATAAAGACGTTTCCTTGAACACCGAAGGGGAGCGGAACCTGCAAGATCCACTTTATGTAATGATAGAGAGTGAGGAGTTCAATGAAACCGGGGTAAATAATACTATCCACGACATCAATATCAATATAACAGCAGACAATACAGGAATGACAGATGGGAAATATGATTTCCGTCCCATTGTTTTCGCCTACGAAGGGCCTGTAGATGTAGAAGGCAAGCGCGGGGAGGGGCGGAAGTCTAATACAGTTGTTGTTAATCTTGGGGCAGATTTCAGAGGGATCATCTTTGCCCCCAATAGTTCTGTACGGATCAACGTCACAGGTGAAGATCGGGAATATAGGAAATTTCAAGGCATCATCATTGCCAAGTCCTTGGTAGATGGAGCTGGCAATGAAATAACAATGCCGGCAGATGAAGTTACTACGGATAACGCTGCGGAATTCCAAGATTTTTATCGTAATACACTTAACCTGAAAGGGGCAGTGTATGATGATTTTGGCGTAGTGAAACTCAATGTGTATAAGCCTGAGAAGGATATCTTCTACCTGACAAGCAGGGCGAGCATAACTATCTAAACAAAAAATCCGGTGCTATCTGATATAAGTTATCAAATAGCACCGGATTTTTAGCGGAATAATTTCTTATTCATATTGATAATCTCACCCATGAGCATCTTACCCCGTATATCCGGGTGCAGCCCGTCTATGGCGAAGCCGGTGTCCATTTGCTGGCCTGCGGCATCGTAGAAGTATGGCTCCAGGTCTATGTAGTAATCCTGCTGGCGAATCCAGCTGTTGACCTGGGTGAGCTTCATGCGCCATTGGGGGTCGGTGTCCGTGTGGAAGGCGTACTTGATGTTGCCGGGATTGATGGGCATGAGGGTCATGAAGATGGGACGGATGTCGTGGGAGCGGCATTTCCGCTTGATTTCCTCAAGGTCAGTGATAATATCCTGCGGTGAGATCTCAGGGGCCCTCAGGCTGTTGGAGCCGGTGAGTACCAGGAGATTCAGGGGATGCAGGGGCAATACGTCAATGTCGAAACGCTCCTTGGTGGTAGTGGAGGTGTCTCCGCTTCTGCCAAGGTTCAGGCAGGGGAAGTCCAGATAGGTGGTGTAGCTGTACTCCAGGGAAGCGGGGGAGTAGGAGATGGCCCCGCCCCCGTGGGTGATGCTGTCACCCAGGACAGCGGTCTGTACCCGCTTATCACGCTGGGGCATGGTGAATTTGGCGGTGTCTGACCAGGTGCCGATGATATTGTTGTTGGCATCCAGGGCCCGCACCCGCCAGTAGTATTCTCCTGCATAGGGGCGGGCGTACTCATCATAGCAGGTGTTGGCAGAGTCCACAATGCGGCTCCAGACCCGCCCTTTGTCCGGCTGGGTGCCATGCTCTTCTGCTGGCGGGGCGGTCATAAGCTCCACCTCATAGTGCATGATGTCGTGGAGGGGAATCCACTGGTACACGGGGTAGATGGGCTGCTGGAAGTCGGGCATCTGGTCAAAGGTATTCAAGAGAGGTGCCTGGGGCATGGGCAGGGAGGAGTCGATATAGATGGGTTCTGCCTTGGAAAAGACTCCGATGGGCTGCAGATGGAGGTCCAGAGCCCTGGCCCGCCAGTAGACCACCTGCCTGTTTGCATAGGGGCGCAGGTCTGCCTGCCAGCCATTGGTATAGACCTTGCGTGTTATGTAAAGCTGGGAAGCTTTGTCCGGCTGTATGCCTCCTTCCTGAGCGGGAGGGGCAGACAGCAGCTCTACCTCGTAGCACACCGCATCCGGGACTGTGTGCCAGACCAGGAAGGGCATGAGGCTGGCTGGTTTTTCCTTGGTATAATGGAAGATGGGGACGGGGGCAGACTCCGGACGGGTGGCGGCATAGTTAGGGTTGGCAATGGGAGCGGAAGGCTCTGTCAGCTGGCCGAACATGCCGTAAGCCGTCACACGGTAGTACATGGGGATAGCAGAGCGTGGCACTTCGTAGGAATCATTGAAGGTGAATTCTCTCAGGAAAAAGTGCAGGTCAGGCTCATTGGCTACCAGTCCCGTGGTCTTGGAATATGTCTCGATGCGGTAGAAGCAGGGATAAGGCAGGCGTTCCCAGGACAGCACCAGATGTCCGTCCGTCTCCTTGAAGGCAGCAACAAGGGTCTTCTGCTGCAGTCCCAAAACGTCAGTCTTTTCCGCTACGAAAATAGACAAAAGGGTAAATGAGAGTATAATGATGGCAAAAAGCAAAAATTTCTTCATAAACCTACCGGCTCTTAAAGGATTTTCCCTGAATTGTAGGGAATAGTTAATAGTATATCATAAAACAGAGGTGTTGCGAAATGGAAAAGCATGGTTTGATAATGGTACATACCGGTGATGGCAAGGGCAAGACTACGGCGGCTCTGGGGCTGGCCATGAGAGCCTGGGGGGATGGGCTGAGAGTCCTTATCCTGCAGTTCATCAAGGGTGGCTGGAACTACGGGGAGCTGAAGACTATCGAGGAACTTGGCAAACTCTCCGAGGGCCGCATCCGGGTGGAACAGTGCGGCAAGGGCTTCACCAATACGGGCAAGGTCAGTATGGAGGAGCATAAGGCTGCTGCCCATGAAGCCCTGGCAAAGGCTGAGGAAGCCTTGACCAATGGCCAGTGGGATCTGGTCATCCTCGATGAGATGAATTATGCGGTGAAGTATGAGTTGGTGACGGAAGAGGAGATGATGTCTCTCCTGGACAAGAAGCCAGCCGACCTCCATGTGGTGCTGACGGGCCGGGATGCCTGCGAGAAACTTATCGAGCGGGCTGATCTGGTGACGGAGATGCATCTGGTGAAGCATCCTTATGACCAGGGGGTGAAGGCTCAGAAGGGCATTGAGTTCTGAGCAGGGGCTTTTGCCCTTGCATTTTTGTCCATAAAGTTGTAAACTTGTAACATCTTGCTGTACATTTGTGTACTATTTCAGAAGGAGGAACCATGAGTTCCTGCCCGGTTAGGAGAGCTGATACTTTATGAGAAGCGACGTTGTCAAGAAAGGGGCCACCCGTTGTGCCCACCGTTCCCTGTTCAATGCTTTGGGCTTCGGTCCTGAGGACCTGCAGAAACCTTTGATTGGTGTCTGCAATTCCTTCAATGAGGTGATTCCCGGTCACATGGGGCTGAAGGAGATCACTGAGGCAGCCAAGCTGGGAGTGGCTGCTGCTGGCGGCACTCCCATGGAATTCCCGGCTATCGGTGTCTGTGACGGCATTGCCATGGGCCACACCGGCATGAAGTATTCTCTGGCCAGCCGCGAGCTTATCGCTGACTCCATCGAGGCTGTGGCTATGGCTTCGGGCTTTGACGGCCTGGTGCTCATTCCCAACTGCGACAAGGTGGTGCCGGGCATGCTGATGGCAGCTGCCCGCCTGAACATCCCTGCCGTAGTGGTATCTGGCGGCCCCATGCTGCCGGGACGCTACAAGGGACGGGATATCAGCGTCAGCCAGTCCTTTGAGGCAGCAGGCAAGTTCGCTGCCGGGGAAATGGATGAGGCTGCCATGACTGATTTGGAAGCTCATGCCTGCCCTGGCTGCGGTTCCTGCGCCGGTCTCTTCACCGCCAACACCATGAACAGCCTGACAGAAGTGCTGGGCATGGGCCTGCCGGGCAACGGCACCATTCCCGCCGCCTACAGCGGCCAGCGCCGCCTCCTGGCTAAACGGGCCGGGGCTGCGGTGATGGAAATGATCAAGAAGAATGTCTGCCCCCGTGATATCCTTACCAAGGAAGCCTTTGAGAATGCCATCACTGTGGATATGGCTATCGGCGGTTCTTCCAATACGGTGCTGCACCTCACGGCTATCGCCCATGAGGCGGGCATCGAGATTCCTGCGCCCCTCTTTGACGAAATCAGCCGCCGCACTCCCTATATTGCCAAGCTGAGCCCGGCAGGCACGCACCACATGACTGACCTCAACGAGGCTGGCGGCATTCCTGCCGTCATGCATGAGCTGTCCAAGAAGGGCCTTATCCATGAAGAGGCGCTTACAGTCACGGGTACTGTGGCAGACCGCATCAGGCATGCGGAAGTCCTCGACAGGAATGTGATCCATTCTGTGGAGGAGCCTTACCGCAAGGAAGGCGGCATTGCCATCCTGCAGGGCAACCTGGCTCCCGACTATGCAGTGGTGAAGGCTTCTGCTGTGGCAGAGGATATGCTGGTGTATGAGGGCACTGCCAAGTGCTACAACTCCGAGGAATCTGCCTGCAAGGCCATCATGGAAGGCGAGATCAAGGACGGCAATGTGGTGGTTATCCGCTACGAAGGCCCCAAGGGCGGCCCGGGCATGCAGGAAATGCTGAATCCCACGGCAGTCATCACGGGCATGGGGCTCAAGGTGGGCCTCATCACCGACGGCCGCTTCAGCGGCGCCAGCCAGGGGGCCTGCATCGGCCATATTTCCCCGGAAGCCATGGCAGGCGGTCCCATCGCCCTCATCGAGGACGGGGATGTCATCTCCATTGATATTCCGGGTCGCAAGCTGGAACTGAAGGTCAGCGAGGAAGAACTGGCCAAGAGGAAAGCTGAGTGGAAGCAGCCCGAGCCGAAGATCAAGACCGGCTACCTGGCACGCTACGCCAAGCTCACCACTTCCGCCAGCACCGGGGCAGTGGTAGAATAACTGATATTTATACTCGTGAGTATAGCTGATTTTAGAATTCTTTAGTAAATCGCAGATCATACCTGCCCCGTGAAACGGGGAAGGGGGACCGCCGTCAGGCGGTGGAAGGGGCGATAGCAACGTAACTGCTTCGATTCCCCCTTCCACCGGCTTCGCCGGTCCCCCTCCAGGGAGCCCACCGGGCTCCCGCGCTTAAGCGCCCCCCGCAAGCGGTGGAGGTAAGACCTGCTGGTAACATAGATCTCTAAAATGTAGAAGTTCACTGCTTATAACTATAAATCGGTAGTCAACATTTGGCTGCCGATTTTTTGTTGGCAAAAACTGAACTGTTGCGTTATAATGACAAAGTCAGACGAAAACTAGAGGTGACATTTGTGCATATCGTACTTATAGAGCCGGAGATTCCCGGCAATACGGGCAATATCGCCCGCCTTTGTGCCGCTACCGGCATTGAGCTGCATCTGGTGAAGCCCCTGGGCTTTGAGATAGATGACAAGCATCTGAAAAGGGCGGGACTTGATTACTGGCATCTGGTGAAGGTCCATGTCCATGAGAACTTTGACGAGGTGCTGGAAAAATATGCGGGGCATAATTTCCACTACTGTTCCACCAAGGCACCACGTGCCCATAGCGAGGCCAGCTATGCAGAGGATGATTTGATTATCCTGGGCAAGGAAACGGCGGGGATTCCCGAGGAAATCCTGCAGGAGCATTGGGAAGAATGTGTGCGCATACCCATGATAGCAGATGCCCGCTCATTGAACTTGGGTAATTCTGCCGCCATTGTAGCTTATGAGGCCTTGCGCCAGCTTGGTTTTCCGGGACTTTCTGAGACAGGTCCGGGACTTCATATTTGATAAGGGGAAGTTTTAGCAAATGAGAATCAGCGAAGAATTTATCAGGGACTGCCGCGCTTTCCTGCAGGCAGACCAGCTGCTTTTAGAGGAACCTATGAGTCGTCAGACTACCTTTGAGATTGGCGGCCCTGCCGACTGCCTGATTTTTCCTCAGACCATAGAGGAAGTCTGCCGGGTGGTTGCCTTGGTGCGTGAATATGACCTGCCGTTGACCGTTTTAGGGAACGGTTCCAACCTGCTGGTGCGGGATGGGGGCATCCGCGGCGTGGTGCTGAAGTTCAACGGTCCCATGTCTGAGATGCATCTGGAAGGCAATCATATCATTGCCGGAGCCGGAGCCCATCTGAAGGATGTCAGCGAGTTCGCTGCCGCCAGCGGCCTCACGGGACTGGAGTATGCCTGCGGCATTCCCGGCAGCATTGGTGGTGCTATCTTCATGAACGCCGGGGCCTATGGCGGGGAGACCAAGGATGTGGCGTACAGCGTCAAGGCTGTGGCCAAGGATGGCACGATGAAGACCTATAGCAAGGAGGAGCTTGACCTGGGCTACCGTCACAGCGTCTTCCAGGAGAACGGGGAGCTCATCTGCGAAGTGGAACTGGCTCTGGAATCTGGTGACGAGGGGGAGATCCGCCAGGTCATGGCAGACTACACCCAGCGCCGTGAAGCCAAGCAGCCTTTGGAAATGCCCAGCGCAGGTTCCACCTTCAAGCGCCCTGAGGGGTACTTTGCAGGCACCCTCATAGACCAGACGGGTCTCAAAGGCCTGCAGGTAGGCGGTGCCCAGGTATCTACCAAGCATGCAGGCTTCGTGGTGAATGCCGGCGGAGCCACTGCTGCCGATGTGCAGAACCTCATCAAGGAAGTGCAGCGCCTGGTCTTTGAGAAGCACGGGGTAAAGCTTTATCCCGAGGTGCGCATGATAGGTGAAGATTGAGGATTTAATTCCTTTAGAGTTGAAAGTCCTTCCCAAGTGGGAGGACTTTTTCTGTTTGCCAAGAATTAAAACAACATAGGAAGCACTCTGATTAAAGAAGGGAGTGGCGGCTATGCGCTTGGAATTCTGGGGAGCGGCCCATACGGTGACGGGGTCCTGCTATCTTTTGGAGAGCAATGACAGGAGATACCTGATTGATTGCGGCATGTTCCAGGGAGCGCGGCGGGTCAGGCTGCTGAACTACAATGATTTTGCCTTCAATCCGGCAGACATAGATGCCGTGGTGCTGACCCATGCCCATGTGGACCACAGCGGCCTGATACCAAAGCTGGTGCGGCAGGGCTTCAAGGGCACGGTGTATGCCACCAAGGCCACCTGTGACCTGGCCAAGATAATGCTGCCGGATTCAGCCCATATCCAGGAGTCTGATTCGCTGCTCATGAACCGCAAGAACGCCCGGCGGGGCCTGGAGCCAATGGAACCTCTCTATACCCTTGATGATGCAGCAGAGGCGCTGAAGCATTTTTCTCCGTGTCCTTATGATGCAGAGTGGGACCTGGCAGACAATATCAAGGTGAAATTCCGTGATGCTGGGCATATCATTGGTTCTGCCCTGGTGGAGATGTGGGTGACCGAAAGGGATAAGACCACCAAGCTGGTATTTTCCGGTGATCTGGGGCAGAATGACCAGCCTATCCTGCGTGACCCTTCTATCATAGACGGGGCCGATTTCCTCATGGTAGAATCCACCTATGGCGACAGGCTGCATCCCATTTACGACAAAGAGACCAGGCTGCTGGAAATCATCAATGACACCATGGACAGGGGAGGCAACCTGATTATCCCTGCCTTTGCTGTGGGGCGTACCCAGACTCTTTTGTATTACCTCTACAATCTGTGGAGGGCGGGACGGCTGGACAGCGATATTCCCATTGTGCTGGACAGTCCGCTGGCCATCAATGCCACGAGGATTTTCTTCCAGAATTACGAGAACTTTGATGAGGAATCACTGCAATTGATTGGTCCGGACGGCAGTGTGCCGGAGTTTCCCCAGCTGCACCTCTGCGTGACTCCGGAGGAATCACGGGCGCTGAATTCCTCCGAAGGTTCGGCCATCATACTTTCCGCTTCGGGCATGGCCGATGCAGGCCGCGTGCTCCATCATCTGAAGCACAATCTCTGGCGCCCTGAGTCCACAGTGCTCTTTGCGGGCTATCAGGCAGAAGGGAGCCTGGGCCGCCGGCTGGTGGAAGGGCTGAAGCGTGTCAGGGTCATGGGAGAGGAAGTGGTGGTCAGGGCCAAGATTGAAATCATGAATGGCTTCTCGGCCCATGCGGACTCCAACCAGCTCATGAACTGGATTGCGGCCATTCAGAATCCCAAGCCTGCCAAGGTCTTTATCGTCCACGGCGAGGCTACTGCCCAGGAGGCATTGAAGACGCGCATACAGAAGGAGTGCGGGGAAGAGGTCTATATTCCCTTCCGGGGGGATGTGGCCAAGATCAGCGGCAGGGCTTCGGAAATCCAGTATTCCAATATACCGGAAGTTTCTACAGAGATGGAAATGGAGGAAGTGTTGAAGACCTTCGACGAAGATTATCGCCAGATGCGGCATAAGGTGCTCCAGTATGTCATCCGCCAGCCCAAGACCATGGACGGCATGGTGAAGGTATTGCAGAAACTCAGGAACTACATGAAGAAGCTGATGGCTTCTTACAATATTGGCTGAACTGTCGGGCAGCTCCCTAAAATCGGGAGCTGTCCTTGTTTTTGTCTTGCCTGCAAAATAAAAAAATGTTACAATCATACGGATAATTGACAGTATGCTATGGGAGGGAATGAAGTGCCTAACAAGGTAGATATATTGGGAGTGAACGTGGATTCGCTCACCATGCAGGAAGCAGTAGAGCAGGTGGAAAAATTCATTGAGGCAGGGACGCCGGTGCTTATTGCCACTGCCAATGCGGAAATGCTCATGCGGGCTACTTACGACGAGGAACTGAAGGAAATCCTCAACGGGGCAGCTATGGTGACCCCGGATGGGGCAGGCACCGTATGGGCTGCCCATCATCTGGGCTTTGCCATGCCTGAGCGGGTGGCAGGCTACGACCTGGCTCAGAATCTCATGGCAGAAGCCTCCCAGCGTGGGCAGAAGGTGTTTTTCTTCGGCTCTGCCCCGGGGGTGGCGGAAAAGGCCAAGGCCAAGGCAGAGCAGCTTTATCCCGGCATCGAGATCTGCGGGGTAAGGAACGGCTACTTCAAGGAAGCTGACGAGCCGGCCATCATTGAAGAAATCAAGGCGGCCAAGCCGGATATCCTTCTGGCAGCTCTCGGCGTGCCCAAGCAGGAGAAGTGGCTCTGGAAATACAAGGATGAGCTGGGCGTACCTGTGTCCATTGGCGTGGGCGGCACCCTGGATGTCATGGCGGGAGTCATGAAGCGGGCACCCCGCTGGATGCAGAAGGCCAAGCTGGAGTGGCTTTTCCGCGGCATGCTCCAGCCCAAGCGGGCAGGCAGGCTTATGGCCCTGCCGAAGTTCGTGCTCAAGGTGCACGCATCGAAAAGGTAATAAAACTAAACGCAGTTATTCAGATTTTGCCTATGGCAAAATCTGAACAACTGCGTTATAACTCGGCGTTCGCCTCGTTGAAACGCTGATAGGAGATTTTACCTATGGTAAAATCTGAACAACTGCGTTATAATCATAAGGTGGTTCATGGGGGAGTGGATTTCCTCATATAACTAACAACAATAATTCTGCTCAGGAGGTGGAGTCTTGCTCCATATCGTAAGGGAAGGCTATCCTTTCATAGGTTTCTGCCTGGCCCTGGCAATAATTTTGGGTTTCTCGGTCAGCCCTTATGTGGCGGTGGTTCCCGCTGTGCTGGCCCTGTATTTCATGTACTTTTTCCGCAATCCCCGGCGGGAGATTGCGAAAGACTCCCAGCATATCCTTTCCCCTGCCGACGGCACGGTGCAGGACATTGCGGAGCTGGAGCATGATGAGGATGACTTTGTGCAGGGGCCCTGCAAGAAGGTCACGATTTTCATGTCTGTCTTCAATGTCCATGTGAATCGCAGCCCTATGGACGGGGAAATCAAGCTGCAGAAGTACTTTTGTGGCCGTTTTCGTCCTGCCTACAAGGATGAGGTGGGCTTTGTGAATGAGCATCACCTTATCGGTCTGGAAAATGATCGTCTGCGCATTACGGTGAAGCAGATTGCGGGCATTCTGGCACGGCGCATTGTGTCCTGGGTGACCTTGGAGGACAAGCTGAAGCAGGGTGACCTGTACGGCATGATCCGCTTCGGTTCCTGCCTGGAAATAGTCATGCCTGCCGAGGTGGAGGTATGCGTCAGGAAGGGCGAAAAGGTTACAGGGGGACAGACTGTTATCGGGAGGCTGAAGGACTGATGGATTACCGCAAGATCATTCCGAATACGTGCACATCCATGAACCTGGTGTTCGGCATGTGTTCAATCATAGCAACAATCAACCATGATTTCGTTTGGGGCTCCATTTTCATTCTGTTGGCCCTGGTGGCTGATGGTTTGGACGGACGTACAGCCCGTTTCTTCGGGGTGTCCAGTGAGATGGGCAAGGAGATGGATTCACTTTGCGACCTGGGCTCTTTCGGCATAGCCCCGGCCATTCTGGCCTGGTCTTTGGTGCTGAAGGATTTTGGCTTCCTGGGCATGGCTGTGGCTATCTTCTTTGCCATCTGTGGCATGTGGCGGCTGGCCCGCTTCAATGTGAACGCTGACGTGGTGCACGGCTATTTCATGGGGCTGGCTATCCCTGCCGGGGGCAATATCGTGGCTATGTCCACCCTGCTCTTCGTGGAGACGGGCTTTGACCCTCATGCACTGGGCTATAGCTATCCTCTGCTCATGGCAGTGGTGGCTTATCTCATGGTGAGTCATGTGCACTATCCCAATTTCAAGGGAGACGGTGCCGAGCCCATCTATCTGCCCACCAAGATTTTCGCTGCCCTGTTCTTTGCCGCCATTCTCTATCTGGGGTCTGGGGCTATCGTGCCTGCCATTTTGGCAGCTGTCTTTGGCACCTATGCGGCCAGCGGCATACTTAATTCAATCATTGCAATAGCAAGGAAAGGCTGATAGTAAGTGGCATACCCTTTTGATATAGTCATGGTTCCCATGCAGATTCTGATTTTCCTCTTTACCCTGTACTTCTTTGTCATAGGCTTCTGCGGTCTTTGGCGCCGCAGGGAACAGAAAATCATGACACCGAAAAAGACCTTTGCTGTCATTGTGGCCGCTCATAACGAGCAGGCGGTTATTGGGCAGCTGGTGGAGAATCTGCAGCACCTCAATTATCCCAAGGAGCTGTTTGATGTCTTCGTCATTGCGGATAACTGCAATGACAATACGGCTGAGATTGCCGGCAAGGCTGGTGCCATCGTCTGCGAGCGCACTCATCCTACCAAAAAGAGCAAGGGCTTTGCTCTGGAGTGGATGTTCGAGAAGCTCTTTGAGATGGAAAAACAGTATGATGCCGTAGTCATCTTTGACGCGGACAATCTGGTTCATCCCCAGTTCCTGATGGAGATGAACAACCGCCTTTGCAAGGGAGACAAGATTATCCAGGGCTATCTGGATGCCAAGAACCCCTACGATACCTGGGTGGCAGGCACCTTTGCCATCGCCTTCTGGGTCATCGACCACATTTCCCATCTGGCCAAGACCAATATCGGTCTTTCTGCCGTACTGGGCGGCACGGGCATGTGCATCACCACGGATGTGCTGAAGAAGCATGGTTGGCGCGCCACCTGTCTGACGGAGGACATGGAGTTCACTATGAAGTCCCTGGCTGAGGGCATCAAGACCACCTGGGCCCATGATGCTATCGTCTATGACGAGAAGCCCCTGACCTTCAAGCAGTCCTGGAATCAGCGCAAGCGCTGGGCCCAGGGACAGTTCGATGTGGCGCACCGCTTCATCCCCAAGATGCTCATTGAGGGCTGGCGGCAGAAGGATATCCGCATCTGGGATGGCTGCATCTATCTTCTGCAGCCCCACTTCCTGATGATATCCACCTTCTTCATCATCATCAGCTATGTGCAGCTGGGCTTTGAGCCTTTCTACACTAATATCTACACTCTGCTACCTTCGCAGATGATGACGGCCATCATGATGGGCCAGTACATCCTGCCCATGATCATTCTCTTCAAGATCAGGGCAAAGTGGAAGGCCTGGCTCTACATGCTGCTCTATCCCGTGTTCATCTACTCCTGGATTCCCATCATCTTCCTGGGTTTCATCCACAGGAATGAGCACGAGTGGAGCCACACTCAGCACACCCGGGCCATGAACATGGCAGACCTGGTGGGCAACGTGAAGAACACCAAGGGCTTCGACAAATTGAATTGACCATCTAGCACTTCGCAGCAGCGGGGTGCTTTTCTCTCTAAAGGAGGAAATAAAGAATGTATACACTGAAAGTAGAGGGGGCTTTTGAGGCCGCCCACCGGGTGGCGGGCTATCCGGGCAAGTGCGACAGGCTCCATGGCCACAACTGGGTGGTAGAAGCCACAGTGAAGGGGACTGAGCTGGACGAGCTGGGGATGCTGGTGGACTTCAAGGTCATCAAGAAAGCCTTGAAAAACACTCTGGAGCGTTTCGACCACCGTTACCTGAACGAACTGGCACCCTTCAAGGAGGGGCTTAATCCCACAGCGGAGAATTTGTCCCGTATCATCTTTGAGGAGCTGGAGGAAAGCGAGGTCTTCCAGCGGGACAGCCAGCTGGCGGCTGTCACTGTCTTTGAATCACCGAAATCCAGCGTCACTTATACAAAGGACTGAGCCATGAAAGAAAATCTTATCGAAATTTTTTCTTCCATCCAGGGAGAGGGAAAATACGTGGGCTGCCGTCAGGTCTTCGTGCGCTTCGAGGGCTGCAACCTGGACTGCCGCTACTGCGATACGGAAAATGAGCCGGGCAGCCACAAGACCTGCGATATAGAAACCTATGCTGGCAGCCGTGAATTCGCCAGGGTGCCTAATCCCCGCTCTGCCAGTCAGGTGGCTATGGAAATCAACCGCCTGTGCCAGGAAGTGCCCCATCAGGCTGTGAGCTTCACCGGGGGAGAGCCCTTGCTGCACGCTGACTTCATCCGTGAGGTTGCCAAAGAAATAGAGGTGCCTGTCTTCCTAGAGACCAATGGCACCCTCTATAAGCAGCTGGAGAGCATCATAGATATCACGGACATCATCAGCATGGACATCAAGCTCCCCAGCATTGTCACCCAGCCCCAGTGGGAGGCCCACAGGCGCTTCATCGAGATAGCCAGGACCAAAGACCTCTATATCAAGCTGGTGGTGGCTGAGGAAACCACGGAAGCAGAATTCCGTCAGGCCATCGACCTGGTGGCAGAGACCGCCCCTGAAAACCTCTTCATCATCCAGCCCGTGACCCCTTATGGCGGCGTCAAGGCTGCCAGCCCAGAGAAAATCCTTATATGCCAGAACTATGCTCTGACCAAACTAAAAGATGTAAGGGTTATTCCTCAGACACATAAGATGATCGGGCAGATCTAATTTTTAATATCCGCCGCCACGCTAAATTTCGGCGGCACTTTTGTCACAAGGCTCTGCGAGTTTTCTTGCAGGGCTTTTTGTGTGGTAGTGGACTTTGTATAATTGGAAGAAATCACTGGCAAAGATTTAATAAACATGTACAGAAGTCTCTGAAGTCTTGTAAAATAAGAGAGCAGGGCTTTTTACTTACAAGGGGGCAGGGATGGGCTGGGTGTTTTATAGAGGTAAGTCTTTGTGGTATAATTCAGGCAAGAGGAAGGAGAGGCTATTCCTCAGGAAGAAGTTTGATGAAAATAGTCAAAAAAATATGATTTGATAACTGATCCATAGGTATACTTGTGAGGAAGAAATAATGGCGCAGGTGAGAGAATTATAGAATTGAGATGTTCAAGGACTGAATTAGGTGACATCACAGTCAGGCACTTTGCTGATGCCATTGTCAACGCAGCTAATGAGAGCCTGCTTGGGGGCGGTGGTGTTGATGGGGCTATACACCGGGCGGCTGGACCGGAGCTTTTGGCAGAGTGCCGGACGTTGCATGGCTGCAGTACAGGTCAGGCGAAAATCACCAAGGCATACAGGCTGCCCTGCGACTATGTGATTCATACAGTCGGACCAATCTGGCATGGAGGCAGCCAGGGCGAGGCAGAATTGCTGGTAGGTTGCTACCGTCACTCTCTGGAACTTGCCATGGAGCATGGGATTCGTAGCGTGGCCTTTCCTTCTATCTCCACGGGGGTGTATTCCTATCCAGTCCAGCAGGCAGCGGAGATTGCTGTGCGGACGGTCAGGGAAGTAGTGAAGGAGCACCCGGAGGCGTTTGATGAAATCTTGTGGGTGCTGTTCGATGAACAGACGAAACTTATGTATGACGAGGCACTACGGGGATAAAGAAAAACACGGCATCTTTGCGTACCTGGTCGACGAAGATGCTGTAGCACTTGAGATAGTGGCATTTGTCACTGCGACCATGATATAACAACAGACAAGCACTTCCGGCGGAGGTGCTTATTTTTTTGCAGGTATTAAGCTGTGTATGTAGAAAAAATACACCATCATTAGAAATTTAGAGGTGATGGTGTATGTGTAGTGATGCAGATTGGCAAGGACTCATAGGCAGAGTCATAGAAAACGAAGCCTCAGATATACACATGACAGTGGGGCAGAGGCCGTATATGCGGTGCCAGGGGATACTGAGTGCTATGGATACTGACCCGCTGATTGAGGGATTTATGTCGGATTTTTGTGCGGTCATCTTAAGCGAGAGTCAGCGGGAGCGGCTGGCAAGGGACAGGGACATTGACCTTTCCTGGACCTATGCGGGGCGGCGGTTCCGGGTCAATGCTTACTACCAGCAGGGGGTTCCCGCTCTGGCCATCCGCCTGCTGCCGGAGAGGATTCCGAGCCTGGCGGAGCTGGGGGCACCCAAGGCCTGGCAGAAGCTGAAGGAAGTGGACCATGGGCTTATCCTTGTGACTGGCAGGACAGGTAGCGGCAAAACAACAACGCTTGCAGCCTTTATTGAGGAGCTGAACCGGGAGAAATCGTATCATATCGTCACCTTGGAAGACCCCATAGAGTACGTTTTCACTCCCAGGAAATGCTTTTTCAGCCAACGTGAGCTGGGCAGAGATTTTCTGGATTTTTCGCAGGCTTTGAAAAGTGCACTGCGGGAGGCACCAGATGTGATATTGGTGGGAGAGATTCGCGATGCCCTGACCATGAAAACAGCTATGATGGCGGCTGAAACAGGCATTTTGGTGCTTGCGTCCCTGCATACGCCCTCTGCGGAGGAAACAGCCCTGAGGGTGGAGGGGCTGTTCTCTTTGGCGGAACAGGAAATCGTAAGGGCGGAGTTCTCTGAAGTGCTGGCAGGGATAGTCAGTCAGCAGCTCTTGCCGGGAACCGGAGGGAGCAGGGTGAATGCCAGCGAGGTCTTGCTCAGAGATCCTGCGGTCAGGAATATCATCAGGCAAGGCAGATATTCTCAGTTGAGCAGTGTCATGCTCAGCCATCAGCAACAGGGCATGCAGACAAAAGACAGGGCGCTGGATAAGCTGCTGCAGGATGGCCGTATCAGCCAGGAGATTTGGAGAAGATACCATTGCTAAGAGGAAGGTAATATTGTGGGGATATTTCATTATCGTGCCAGAAATAATCATGCAGAGCTTTTTACAGGAGAAGTCACTGCCAAAGATATCCATGCGGCGGCTATGCAGATACGGAGCAAGGGCTTGTGGGTGGTTCAGCTTGAAGAGGAGGTGCCCCGGCGTCCCTGGTGGGAAAAAGTGACGGCTTTTCTGATGCAGGACATCAGCATACCTGGGATTTCTGCCAGTTTGGGCAGGGAGGAGGAAGCCCTTTTCCTCAGCCAGCTTTCCTCTATGCTTCAAGCCGGCCTGCCCCTGCCCAAGGCACTTTGTGCCATGGGCAGATATGGGGAGCAGGAATCATATCAGAAACTCAAGAAGCAATTGGAGCATGATGTGTCAGCTGGCAGGAGCCTGTGGGAATCCATGGCCCGCTATCCGCAGGTGTTTTCGGAAACAGTGCGCGCCTGCGTGAAAGCAGGTGAAGCCAGCGGTTCTTTGGGAGAGATACTCCAGCAGCTGTCATGGTACTTGAAGAAGAGTCTCAAGGCCAGGGGAAAGCTGAAGTCAGCTCTTGTATATCCGGCTATCCTGCTTGCCATGATGGTTATCTCAATATCCATTGTGGCAGTGTTTGTCCTGCCTACCTTTGCGAATCTGCTGGAAAACCTTCAGGGGGAATTGCCCTGGTCTACTGCTTTGATGTTGGAAGCTGCGAATTTCCTGGGTGGCTGGCAAGGGAAGGCACTGCTCCTGGGACTGATGCTGGCATTGGTTTGTGGTGTGGCAGCAATGCTTAAGGAACAGCGCTGCCGGCTGCGGATTGACAGGACATTGCTGTCTCTGCCTGCTTTGGGCAGGCTGATTGTGCATTTGGAATGGCTGCAGATCTTGGGAACGCTGGCCGTGCTGTTGAAAAGCGGCATACAACTGGCAGCAGCCTTGAAGATGGTCAGGGCAGTGCCGCAGAATTCATACCTCAGGAACTGCCTGGATAAGATAGGGCGGAAGGTGGAGCAGGGACAGACTTTCATGGACTCCCTGACTCTTTGCCAGTACGTTCCCTGGCAGGTCCAGGAACTCATTGCGGCAGGCGAGGAAGCAGGCCGTTTGGAGGAAATGCTATCAGAGTCAGCGGCCCTCTGCCAGGAACAAGCTGGTCAGGAAGCAGAGAGAATGATAGCTCTGGTTGAGCCGGCGCTGACTCTGGTTATGGGGTTGCTGCTGTTGTTTCTGGTGATGGCAATCATCATGCCAGTTCTGAATGTGATGGATGTGCTGGTATGAGAGGGGGTTATAAGGACAAGAGCCTTGCTTTCAGTTCCCTGTATTTGCGGGTATAGTAAGGTCCGTTCTGTGCTTCCCGGTGGTCAAAGCCATAGGCCCGGCGGCTCACAGCCAGGATGGGGGGAGCCTGTATGCGCTTGGCCACAGCCATGCCGGTGAAGAGGTTCCACCAGCGCTCAAGGTCGGCAATGAACTCAGCCGGGGTGGGGAAGTATTTATCCACCAGTCCTTTTTCGCAGCCCAGTTCTTCTTCCAGCCGTCCTTCGCTGTACCAGGTGAGTATGTCTTCCGGGGCAGCCTTCTGCCAGCGTTCTACGAAGGAGCGGAAGAGATAATCGTGGTAGGGGTACTTGATAGGATCACCCTTGCCCTCGTCTACGTTCTGGGCACTGGAGAGCTCCGCACTGGGCACGATATCGATGATGCCCTGGGGGATGGCTTCCTTATGGAAGACTTCTTCATTGAAGTAATAGGCCAGAGCATAGACCTGATGCTTCCAGAGGTCGGCCAGAGCTGCCAGGAAGCCGGACTGGTCACCGTAGAGGGTGGAGTAGCCCACGGTGGTCTCTGCCTTGTTTGCATTGCAGGTGAAGCCTGCCCCGAAAGCTGCTGCAGCTCCTGCCAGGACTCTGGCGCTGCGGTCACGGGCCTGGATGTTTTCGGCTGTGAAGGAGGAAACTTTCAGGCTGGCTTCCGTGCCTTCCTGCAGGAAGGTCATGGGAGTGTCTTCCAGCTGCCTGATGGTATGGTCCACGGAATGCTGGATGGGGACTACCATGTAGCGGCACCCCAGATTCTTTGCCAGCTGGGCAGAGAGTCCCTTGGTGGTTTCGGAATTGTAAACGCTGGGCATATTCACCAGCAGCACCTTGTCAGGTCCCAGGATTTCCGTGTAGAGGGCGGCGGCCACGGCAGAGTCGATGCCGCCGGAAATGCCGATGACGACTTTTTCCATGCGGATGTTGCGCAGGAAATGGCTGACGCCGTATTTCAGGGCGCGGTGAATCTGGGCCATGTCCGTGAGTTGTTCTTCTTCCTGCACAGGCATGGCTGCAAGCTGGTCGAAATCCAGCAACGTGAGTTTTTCTTTGTATGCGGGAGTCATGGCAACTACCTGGCCTGCGGCATTGTAGGCGGTGCTTGCTCCGTCAAAGGTATAGATGGTCTTGCCGTTGTTCTGCAGGCCGATGGCGTTCACATAGAAAAGAGGGGCCTGGTTTTCTTCCGCCTGCTTGCCGAAGACTACATTGCGGCGGTGGTTCTTGCCCAGGGTGTAGGGGGAGGCGGAGATATTGACCAGGAAATCCACCTTTTCGCCATTGGTGAGTTCTGAAAGCGGCGTGATTTCGTAATTGTCGCTCCAGCCGTCCTCACAGAGCAGGCAGCCTATCTGGTAATCCCTGCCCTTGAGTTTCAGGCTGATGGGAGACAGCAGCTTGCCCGGGGTGGTGCCCAGCTCACGGGCCAGCTTCTGGAGGCTGAAGAAATGGCGGGTGTCGTCAAACTCACGGTAGTTGGGCATCAGGGTTTTGATGACAAAGGGGTAGGGCATGCTGTCAGGCTGGACAAGCTTGCCGCTCTGGGCAATGAAGAGAGCATTGTATTTCCGCACCCGGCCGTCGTTGTTCTTCTTTTTCCAGTCCACGGCGATATTGCCAAAGATGACCGTAAGCTCCGTGTCTTTGGTGGCGGCGATGATATCTTCTCCGTAACTTTCGCAGTCGGCCAGAAAGGAACTCTGTTCCCAGGTATCTCCCAGGAGATAGCCGGGGACAGACATTTCCGGGAATATCACAAGGTCGGCGCCCTCCTGGCGGGCATCTTCCATCATCTGCAGGATCTTCCCGGTGTTAAGGTCAGGACGTCCGGGGATGACTTCCATCTGGGCCATGGCGATTTTCAGCACAAAAAACACTCCTTAAAGTATATGAAGACTTAAGGAAACACTGATTAATTCAGTGTTTCCTTTGCTTACGGCGAAATTTGAACAATGGTGCTATAATTATATCAGATAATATATGATTAGAAAGACATGGTGACAAAATGGCAAAGAAAAAACAGCAAAAGACCAACGCCGCCCGCATCCTGGACAGGTTGGGCATTGACTATGAACTGAAGGAATACGAGGTAGACGAGTCAGACCTCTCTGCCGTTCACGTGGCAGCCTCTGTGGGCATGCCTATTGAGCGGGTCTATAAGACCTTGGTGGCCAGGGGAGACAAGCATGGGATTGTCATGGCCGTCATACAGGGAGATCTGGAACTTGACCTGAAAGCTCTGGCAGCAGCCTCTGGCAACAAGCGGGTAGAGATGGTGCATCTGAAGGAGGTCTTTGCCCTTACCGGCTATATCCGAGGCGGCTGTTCTCCTTTGGGTGCCAAGAAGGAATACCCTGTTTACCTTGATGAGAGGGCCCGGGCTCAGGAAACTATAGCTATCAGCGCCGGCAAGCGGGGAGAGCAGATTATCCTGAAACCAGATGATCTGGTTTCAGCTACTGCTGCCACTGTGGCCCAAATTGCCAGATGAGCTTCCTGAATAGTGTACTACTCACCAGCCAGGGCTGTCGAGGTGTTTTCCTATAGAAAGAAAAAGTTGTAGCAAGTATTTATACAAATATAAACAACTTGACACGGAGCGTGGACATAGTATACAATACTTCCAGAAATATTCAGGTGGAGGCGGTTAATTTTGCTTAAAGTATTGGTAAATGGCGCCTGTGGGCGCATGGGGCAGATGGTAGTCAAGACCGTGCTGGCCGATGAGGAAATGGAACTTGTCGCGGCTGTTGACATCAAGGCCCAGGAAGATGTGGGCGCAGTGGTTGGCGCCGGGAAATGCGGTGTGGCTGTCAGCGACAATCTGGAGAAGGCTCTGGAGGATTCCGGGGCTGAGGTGATGATTGATTTCACCCGTCCTGATGTGGTGTATGGCAATGTGATGACGGCTTTGAAGCATCATGTGTCTCCTGTGGTGGGCACCACGGGGCTCAGCAAGGAACAGCAGGAGGCAATCAGGCAGGCAGCGGAAAAAGAGAACACGCCTGCCTTTATCGCTCCCAACTTTGCCATCGGTGCAGTGCTGCTGATGGTTCTCTCCGCCCAGGCTGCCAAGTATATGCCGGAGGTGGAGATCATCGAGCTGCATCATGACAAGAAGCTTGATGCTCCTTCCGGCACGGCTGTGCAGACGGCCAATATGATTGCCGAAGTCAGGAAGGCTCATGTGCAGGGCAATCCTGATGAGAAGGAAAAGGAAGGCTATGAGGGGGCCAGAGGTGCTGACCAGGAGGGCATGCACATCCACAGTGTGCGCCTGCCGGGTTATATCGCCAGCCAGGAGGTCATCTTTGGCGGACTGGGCCAGACCCTGACTCTTCGCCACGATACCACCAGCCGCGAGTCTTTCATGCCCGGGGTGGCACTGGCTGCCAAGAAAGTCAAGAGCCTCAAGGGGCTTACCATAGGGCTGGATAAATTGCTCTGAGCAAGAAAAGCAGTATTTGTCAGGGAAGTGTATTCATCGTTTAGGGGAGGATCACCGCATGAAAAAGTATAATGTAGCAATCTTGGGCGCAACTGGCGCCGTGGGCAAGGAATTCCTGAATCTCATCGAGGAACGCAATTTTCCTTTCGCAGAGCTGAAGATGCTGGCTTCCAAGCGTTCTGCAGGCAAGGTGATAAACTTCATGGGCAAGGATTACACTGTGGAGGAAACCACGGCTGATTCCTTCAAGGGGGTGGACATCGCCCTCTTTGCCGGCGGTGCTGCCAGCCAGGAATTCGCACCCGCTGCCGTCAAGGCTGGTGCTGTGGTCATTGACAATTCCAGCGCCTTCCGCATGGATCCTGAGGTGCCTCTGGTAGTTCCTGAGGTGAACCCTGAGGATATTGCCAAGCACAAGGGCATCATTGCCAACCCCAACTGCACCACTGCTATCCTCCTGATGGCCCTGAAGCCCCTTCACGATATCGGCCATGTGAAGCGCCTGATCATCTCCACTTATCAGGCAGCCTCCGGTGCCGGCAAGGAAGGCATGGAGGAACTGGAAATCGAGTCCCAGCAGCTGGCCAAAGGCGAGGCCACTGAGCCTAAGATCTTCCCCGTGGGCAAGCTGCCCAAGCATTATCAGCTGGCCTTCAATGCCATTCCCCAGGTGGATGTGTTCCTGGAGAACGGCTATACCAAGGAAGAGATGAAGATGGTCAACGAGACCCGCAAGATCCTCCACGAGCCCAACATGCCTGTGACGGCTACCACCGTGCGCATTCCTGTTTACCGCAGCCATGCCGAGTCCATCACGGTAGAGTTTGACAAGAAGGTCACTTTGGAAGCTGCCAGGGCCGCCATCGACAAGTTCCCCGGCGTGATCCTCCGTGACAATACTGCTGAGCAGGTCTATCCCATGCCCCTGGATACTTCCGGCAAGAACGATGTGGAAGTGGGCCGCCTGCGCTATGACGAGTCCGTGGAAAACGGCTTGAACTTCTGGGTCTGCGGTGACCAGATCCGCAAGGGGGCTGCACTCAACGCCCTGCAGATAGCTGAATACATGATTGAGCATGATATGGTGTGATTTCCTCAGGAAATCCTTCTTTCGGGCTGCGTCCTTCCGGGCGCAGTCTTTTTATTTTATTGGTTGCTATCCCCCTGCGCGTGAGATAAAATAGAGGCACAGTTTTTTTGGAAAGGAAGGCAGCACATGCAGAAGTATCGGATTGTGCCCAAGCAGGGGAATCTCCTTTGGGAATTGGTCCAGGGAATGAGGCTGGAGCCTGAGCAGAAGGAGCTCTTCAAGAACAGTGCCATACAGCATGTAGAGGTGCAAGGATCCAGCTGGGAGATTGCCATGATTTCCCAGAGCCTGATACCTGAAGGCCTTCTGGCAGAGGCTTCGGCTCATATCGCTCAAAAGTGCCAGTTGGGGGAAGTGATCTTCTACCAGGATGTGGTAAACCTGGAAGATGAGCTGAACAAGGTCTGGGGGAAGCTCATCAATATGTCTGCCGATGGCAATGCCACGGTATTCCAGCTCCTGAAGCGCTCCAAACACAGTGTGGACGGCAGCCAGGTGGTGCTGGACGTACCCGGTGAGCTGGCAGGGGAAATCATGCGGGCCCATGCGGTGACCCAGATGATGGGCAAGGCCATCAAGAAGCTGCTGGGCTTTTCCTGCCATGTCATCTGCAATGCCAGCGACGAGGTGCTGCCGGATATAGAGGTGGACTGCGCCTTCAATACCCCTGACTATGTGCAGGCGGTGAGAAATGAGCGGCAGGAGTCTGCCGTGCATGAGAGTACCACAGGCTACAGCCAGCCTGTCAAGGCATCTGAGGTCAGTGCTGCCAAGCCCCAGGAGAAGAAGGAAGCTGCCAAGAAACCTGCACCCAGGGCTGGGCAGCAGAAGCCTGTGGTCATACAGGGGGCGGGCAAGCTCATCTTTGGCCGTGGTGTCATGGGCGAGTCCATGCCCATTGCCGAGCTGGAGGGCGAATCCAAGAACGTCATCCTGGAAGGTACGCTGCTGTCTCTCAAGACCATGGAATTCAAGACCGGCACCAAGATGCTGACCTTTGCCCTGGCAGACAACACCAATGGCATCAGCTGCAAGAAGTTCTTCAAGCCCAAGAAGGGCAACAGCGAGGAGGAGGACTTCGAGCAGATTGCCTCTTCCCTGAAAGAGGGCATGGAGGTGCGTGTCCGGGGCTCTGTCCGCTTTGATACCTACATGAATGAGTATGCCCTTTTCGTGGACAGCCTGGCGAAGAAGGACAAGGCCAAGCGTGAGGACCATGCCGAGGTGAAGCGGGTGGAGCTTCATGCCCATACTACCATGAGCAGCATGGATGCCGTGGTGTCCGTGAAGGATCTCATCAAGACCGCTGCCTCCTGGGGTTGGCCTGCCATTGCCGTCACTGACCACGGCGTGGTGCAGGCCTTCCCTGATGCTGCCAAGACCGTGAAGGAAAACAAGCTGGACATCAAGGTCATCTACGGCATGGAAGGTTATTTGGTAGGGGACGACTTCGAGCAGAAGCGGGCCAACCATATTATCCTTTTGGCCAAAGACCCCAATGGCCTGCGCAACCTCTATCAGCTGGTTTCCCTGTCCCATCTCAAATATTTCCATCGTCAGCCCAGGCTGCCCAAGTCCATCATCCAGGAATACCGGCAGGGGCTGCTCATCGGCTCTGCCTGCGAGGCGGGGGAGCTGATCCGGGCCATTGTGGCGGGCAACAATGATGATGAGCTCATGGAGATTGTGGAGTTCTACGATTATCTGGAAATCCAGCCCATCCACAATAATGACTTCCTGAAGCGCAAAGACGAATTTGCCAATGTGAATACCGATGATGACCTGAGGAAAATCAACCTCAAGGTGGCAGAACTGGCGAAAAAGGCCGGCAAGCTGCTGGTGGCCACCTGCGACGTGCATTTCCTGAATCCTGATGATTCCATTTACCGTGCCATCCTCATGAAGGGCAAGGGCTTTGATGATGCGGAGATGCAGCCGCCCCTTTACCTGCGCACTACGGAAGAAATGCTGGCAGAGTTCTCCTATCTGGGAGAAGAAGAGGCTTATGCGGCGGTGGTGGAGAATCCCCGGAAGATCAGCGAGATGATAGAGAAGTTCAAGCCTATCCCCGATGACCTCTATTCTCCCATGATTCCGGGGGCGGACGAAGAAATCCGCTCCATGTCCTACAACAAGGCCAAATACATGTATGGGGATAATTTGCCAGAAATCGTGGAAGCAAGATTGCAGCAGGAGCTCAAGCCCATCATCGGCCACGGCTTCTCCGTGCTGTATCTCATTGCCCAGCGGCTGGTAAAGAAGTCAAATGATGACGGCTATCTGGTAGGCTCCCGTGGCTCTGTGGGTTCTTCCTTCATAGCCACCATGACGGGCATCACGGAGGTCAATCCTCTGCCACCGCACTACCGCTGCCCCCACTGCCAGTACAGCCACTTCATCAATGACGGCTCCGTAGGCTGCGGTTACGACCTGCCTGATAAGGAGTGTCCTGTCTGCGGCACCAGGCTCCTGAAGGACGGCCATGATATTCCCTTTGCGGTGTTCCTGGGGTTTGACGGGGACAAGGTGCCTGATATCGATCTGAACTTCTCCGGCGTATATCAGCCTGTGGCCCATAAGTACACGGAAATCCTCTTCGGCAAGGACAATGTCTACAAGGCAGGCTCTATCCAGACTGTGGCGGACAAGACCGCCTTCGGCTATGTGAAGAAGTTCTTCGAGGAAAAGGGGGAGAGGCGTCACATCGCCTACATTGACCGCATGGCCAAGGGCTGCATGGGTGTCAAGAGCACCACCGGGCAGCACCCGGCGGGTATCATGGTTGTGCCCCGCAATATGGATGTGCATTTCTTTACACCCATCCAGCACCCTGCCAATGATATGAACTGCGGCATCATCACCACCCACTTCGACTATCACTCCATCAGCAGCCGTCTGGTCAAGCTGGATATACTGGGACACGATGATCCCACGGTGATAAAGATGCTGGAGGATCTCACCAACCGGGACCCCAAGACCATACCCTTCGATGACCCGGCCACCATGTCCCTCTTCAACTGCACGGATGCCCTGGGGCTTACCCCGGAGGAGCTGGGGGCCACTTCCGGTACCTTCGGCATTCCCGAGTTCCGCACTCCCTTTACCCGGCAGATGATAGATGATACCCATCCGGACTGTTTCTCAGACCTGGTGCGCATCTCCGGTTTCTCCCACGGTACGGATGTGTGGCTGGGCAATGCCCAGGACCTCATAAGAAGCGGCCAGTGCACGCTGAAAAACGCCATCTCGGCCCGTGACGATATCATGATGTACCTGATTCACAATGGCATTGAGCCCCTGCTTTCCTTCAAGACCATGGAGAAGGTGCGCAAGGGGAAGGGGATAGCAGAGGATGTGGTGGAAAAACTCAGGGCAGGGGGCATACCCGAGTGGTATATCGAATCCTGCCAGAAAATCAAGTACCTTTTTCCCCGTGCCCATGCTACGGCTTACGTCATGATGGCTTACCGCATAGCTTTCTGCAAGGTGCACTATCCCCTGGCTTACTATGCAGCGTATTTCTCCATTCGCGCAGACGAGTTTGATGCCAACGTGGTGTCCCGGGGCAAGGACTTTGTGAAGCAGCAGATCGATGAGCTGGAGGCAATCTCCAAAGAGCAGAAGCTTGATGCCAAGCAGAACGCCACCCTAATTGTGCTGCAGCTGGCCTGGGAACTTTATCTCCGGGGGTTTGACTGCCAGCTGGTGGACATCTACCGCAGCGATGCGGAAAAGTTCATCATCGAGGGTGATTCCCTGCTGCCTCCTCTGGCTTCTTTGGCAGGCATGGGGACCAAGGCAGCTCAGGGCATTGTGGAGGCCAGGAAGAACGGCGTCTTTACTTCCATAGAGAATCTGCGCCGCCGTTCAGGCATTTCCAAGACCAATATCGAAATCCTGCGTGACCACGGGTGCCTGGCAGGCATGAGTGAAAGCGACCAGGTTTCCCTGTTTGGGTGAAATTGCATAAGGAAAAGGCTTGCTTCCTGGATGAAAGGAGGCAAGCCTGTTTCTTATGCCTGATTCTTATATGGAAAGTCTTTCGTCAAGGGTCCGGTAATCTGTCAGATCGGTGATCAGGGGCGTGACGGAAATGAAGCCCTGTTCTGCAGCATAGATGTCTGTGGCTTCGCCCTTGTCCGTGTCGTAGATTTCTCCTGCCACTGAGTAGAAGACCCGGCCGTCACGCTCTTCCCTGATAAAGGCGTTCAGGTAATCACGGCGTCCCTGGCGGCTGAAGAGAAATTGTGGCTGGCGTCCCCGGAAGGATTTGGGGAAGTTGATATTGTAAAGGAAGGGATGAGTCATTCCAGCCATGGTTTTTTCCAGATATGCCTTGAAGATGCCCGCGGCCTCATCAGCTGTGATTTCGCTGTGGACATCAAGGGAAACGGCAAAGGAGGGGATATCGTGCAAAAAGCCCTCCCGGGCAGCTCCCACGGTGCCGGAGTAAAGTATATCCGTGGCGAGGTTGGCGCCGTTGTTGATGCCTGAGAGCACCACATCTATCTGCCTGTCTTTGCCCAGCTCCTCAACGTAGAGCTTGATTCCATCCACGGGAGTGCCGCCCACACCCCAGGCCTCAATGCCATAAAGGGATGCAAGCCGCTCATTTCTTACCAGTTCCATGGTATCACCGATGGTCAGGGCATGGGACATGCCGCTCTGCTGGTGCAGGGGGGCAGATACGATCACTTCATGCTCCTTGCACAGGGCTTTCACCAGCGCCTCCAGCCCCGGTGCCTCAACCCCGTCATCATTGCCTATGAGAATGCGCAAAAGGATACCTCCTTGAAGATTTCATATTAGAATACTACTATACTAACATATCCACAATAATATGTGAAATAGTTATTGACATGAAAAACCGCATAAGCTAATATTGTATTTATTGTTGAAAACGAGAGGGATCAACCCGCTATTTTATAGGAGGCATATTAACAAGAATGAGCACGAATGAAAAACTCAGGAACATTGCCATCATCGCCCACGTCGACCACGGCAAGACTACCCTGGTTGACGCTATGCTGAAGCAGAGCCATGTTTTCCGCTCCAACGAGAAGGTGGAGGAGCGCGTCATGGACTCTGGCGATATCGAGCGTGAGCGCGGCATTACCATCCTGTCCAAGAACACGGCTGTCATGTACAACGACATCAAGATCAACATCGTTGATACCCCGGGCCATGCCGATTTCGGCGGCGAGGTGGAGCGTGTCCTGAACATGGTGGACGGCGTGCTCCTGCTGGTAGATGCCTTTGAGGGCCCCATGCCCCAGACCAAGTACGTGCTCCGCAAGGCTCTGGAGCAGGGCCTGAAGCCCATCGTGGTCATCAACAAGATTGACAAGCCCAACCAGCGCGTGGACGATGTCTATGACGAAGTGCTGGAGCTCTTCATGGAGCTGGATGCTGATGATGAGCAGCTGGATTTCCCTGTCATTTACGCTACGGCCCGTGACGGTATTGCCAAGTACAACATGGACGATGACAACGACAATCTGGAGCCCTTGATGGAAACCATCATCAAGGAGATTCCCTGCCCCCAGGGCAACGCTGATGCTCCCCTGCAGATGATGATCACCACCCTTGAGGCTGATGCCTTCGTGGGCCGCGTGGCTATCGGCCGCATCATCCGCGGCAAGGCCCGTGTGAACCAGAATGTGGTCATCACCAACGGCGATCAGGAGTACAAGGCCAAGATCGGCAAGGTCTTCACCTATCAGGGCCTCCAGCGCGTGGAGACTGAAGAAGCTGGCATGGGCGAGATTGTTGCCCTCACCGGCCTGGGGGATGTGAGCATTGGCTACACCGTGGCTGATGCAGAGAACCCCGAGGCTCTGCCCACCATCAACATTGATGAGCCCACCCTCTCCATGACCTTTGGTGTCAACACCAGCCCCTTTGCTGGCCGTGAGGGACAGTTCGTTACCTCACGCCATCTGCGTGACCGCCTCTTCAAGGAAGTGGAGACCAACGTGGCCATGCGTGTGGAAGAGACTGACTCTGCTGATGTGTTCAAGGTTTCCGGCCGTGGCGAACTCCATCTCTCCATCCTCATCGAGCAGATGCGCCGTGAGGGTTATGAGCTGCAGGTAGGCAAGCCGGAAGTTGTTTACAAGACCATCAACGGCCAGCTCTGTGAGCCTATCGAGAACCTCACCGTAGAGGTTCCCCAGGAGTACATGGGCACTGTCATGGAAGCTCTGGGCACCCGCAAGGCTGAGCTCTCCAACATGACCGAGACGGCAGGCTATATGCGCCTTGAGTTCACCATTCCGGCCCGCGGCCTGATTGGTTTCCGCTCCGAACTGCTCACCAGCACCAAGGGCAACGGCATCATGAATCACGTGTTCCACGGCTATGCGCCTTACAAGGGGGATATCCCGGGCCGTACCCGCGGCTCCCTGGTTGCCTTCGAGCAGGGCGAGACTACCGGCTATGGTATCTTCACCCTGCAGGATCGCGGCACCATGTTCATCTCTCCGGGCGAGAATGTCTACGAGGGCATGATTGTGGGCGAGAACTCCCGCGAGATGGATATCGACATCAACCCCTGCAAGAAGAAGAACGTTTCCAACATGCGTACTTCCTCTTCCGATGAGGCTATCCGCCTGGTGCCGCCCCGCATCCTTTCTCTGGAGCAGGCACTGGAGTACATCAACAAGGACGAGCTGGTGGAGGTCACTCCTGAGCACGTGCGCCTGCGCAAGGCTATCCTTGACCGCACCATCCGCGGCCGCGCTGCCAAGAATGCACGCAAGTAAGAACTTGGATAAGTGAATCTGAAAAAATCCTGAGGGAAATTGATTTTCCAGCAGGATTTTTTTTGCTTTTTGCGAATAACTATGGTATCATGAAGAAAGGTTTATGGGTGAACTTAGACTTAGAATTAGAGAATCTGTGGAATCATATATGGATACTGTGACAAAAACGTTGGAAGGACGAGATGGCAATGAGTGCATGGGCTAGCGTACAAAAGAAATTTGACGGATTGGTGAACATCCTTATGCCTCCCGAGGCTTATGTCGAGGACGAGGTACAGGAAGAAGAAGAGGTGCAGGCAAAGGCTGAGGAGAAGGTGCAGCCTTTGCAGCAGAGTGCCCGCAAGGTGGTGAACGGTGCCCCCGCCTACAGTGAGGAAAGTGCAGGCAGGATGAGCCGTTATGAGAAGGCTGCCGCCCGCAGCCATGAGGAGCGTCCCAAGCTTACGGTGCACACCACCAAGACCCCCAGCCTCAAGGTGCGCATTTATGCGCCGACCAATTTCGACCAGGTTACCGCCATTGCCGATGACCTGAAGGCTGGCAAGGCTGCTGTGGTGAACTACGAGCGCATTGAGGCAGAGGAGCAGCGCCGTATCTGCGATTTTGTCAACGGTGTCTGCTATGTTCTGGACGGCTGTGCCAAACGCATTTCAGAGCAGATTGTGCTGTACGTCCCCGAGGGCGTGGATGTGGACGAAGCCATGTCCGTAGCGCTGCCCTATTGATTCTTTGATTTGGTTTTGATCAGGCAGTCTCATGCAGGCTGCCTGTTTTTATGTTGTTTTTTGGAGGGTTCAAAATGGCTAAGAAAAATGAAATCCTTGAAAGTGTGCTTGATGAGTTCAAGCAGCTGGCTGCTATTCCCCGCCAGTCGGGCCACGAGCAGGCAGTAAGTGACTTTTTGAAAAAATACCTCACGGAGGCAGGCTTTTCCGTTCATCAGGATAAGGTGAACAACATCATTGCTGATGCCCCCGCATCTCCCGGTTTTGAAAAAGCCCCTCTCACCATCCTGCAGGGGCACATGGATATGGTCTGCGTAGCTGAAGAAGGCTATAGCTTTGACCCCCAGAAGGATCCCATCAAGCTTGTACGTGATGATAAATATCTTTCTGCTGAGGGCACCAGCCTGGGCGCAGATGATGGCATCGGAGTGGCTGAGGGCATATACGTGCTGAAAAATGCCAAGGACCATGGCCCCCTGCGCCTTATCATTACCGTGGATGAGGAGAGAGGCATGACAGGTGCCATCAATCTGGAGGAAAAATATCTGAAGGATGCCAGCTTCCTCATCAACTGCGATTCGGAAAACTGGGATGAGCTTACCGTGGGCAGCGCTGGCAGCGTGAATCTTGATTTCTCCCGGAAATTGAAAAAGGCAGCGCCTCAGGGGAAGACTGCCTGGAAGATCACCGTCAGTGGGCTTCTCGGCGGCCACTCTGGCGAGCGCATCGGCGACGGCCGGGGCAATGCCATCCGCACCCTGGCCCTGGCTCTGCAGGCGCTGCAGGATAAGGGTCTGGTGGAAGTAGCAGACTTCAGGGGAGGCAAGGCCCGCAACGCCATCCCTGACAGTGCTGTGGCAGTAGTGGTTACGGATTTGCCGGAAAAATATATCAGGGAGGTTCTCTCTGCAGAAGAGGAACGCTTCGGGAGGATTTACGGCTCCGTTGATCCCCAGGGGAAGATCCAGGCAGTCAAGGCAGAACTCCCTGGCGAGGTGCTGACCGCAGGGGATGCCAAGCGTCTGCTGACCCTGCTCACTACCCTTCATACGGGTGTCTTTGCCATGTCCACGGTCATTCCGGGGTTGGTGGAAACCTCTGCCAACCTGGGCGTGGTGGAAATGGATGGCGAGGAAGTGGCCATTCAGTATTTCCCCCGTTCTGCCGTGGATCAGAAGCTGGACGAGTTCCGTCATCTGGCTCAGCAGATGGCAGAGCTTACGGGCTTCACTGCTCATATTGGCACCCAGTCCCCTGGCTGGAAAGAGAACAAGGACAGCCGTCTGGCCAAGATCATGGCTGAGACCTTTGAAGCCCAGAATGGCCAGCCCATGAAGGTTGAAACCATCCATGCCGGTCTTGAGTGCGGCTGGCATTTCCGCAAGAATCCCGAGCTGGACATGGTGTCCATTGGCGTCACCACCATGGATATCCACAGCCCCAAGGAGAGGCTGGAACTGGCTACCGTGGAGCCTCAGGTGAACCTTATTCTTGAAACCTTGAAAAGAATTGCTGCCCTGAAGTAAGGCAAGCAAAAATCCCTGCAAGCGTAAATGATATGCTCCCCCTATGAGAGACAGTAAAAAATAAAACTGTCATCATAGGGGGATTTTTCATGCCATGTAAGCAAAAAGCAACAGCAGAAGAG
>NZ_FNWN01000018.1:0-62362 GCF_900108415.1 Selenomonas sp. KH1T6 | reverse complement strand
CAATGACATCACATGTATCCGTTGTATTTGCAAGGTATATGATGTTGTCACTAGAGCAGCGCCGGAATGTCGATAAACGGAGCATAGGTGAGCTATTCTATCTCGCTTATGACGAATTGCAGGATCTGCGTTATCTCGATGCCTTGGTGTTGCTCTTGAAAGAACTTATTGCTACGGTAAAGGGAAAGACGTTTTTTATGGAAAAGGAACTGGACATGATGCTCGATTTGTTCTTGGAAAATCTGCCGAATTTATGGAACAAGTGTTTGAAACGCTGTGCATGAGGTAGACTTTCTAGGAGTCATGGCTCTACACCGCACACAGGTGCTGGCCTGTTTCTCTTGTGCGAAGTTTGAGTTAGGTTATTCGCCATAATATCCGTCATCCACGTAGATGCCTGGCGTAAGCGTGCTTGAACCCTGAAAAAAATATTTTTTCAAGGGCTAGTGTTTTCTGCGCCAATTTTCCCATACGCTTTCAAGCTACGGTATTCCAGCTTTGTGTAAAAGCATTTCCCATCACCTCAACACCAACAGCTACCCATTCTCATTTAGACTGTCGACTTTTCTAATTCACATTTAAATGTAAATAAGTCCTACACTGACAGGCTGGCTTACCTGCCATATGCCATACATAGACCGCTATATCCAATATGCTGACATGTTTATCAGGATTAAATTTATGATTTTTCCAAATGAAAATACGTTTGCATACTGTCAATAAAGAGTTGCTCATTGGGTAAAATATCATAAATATCATACACAGGAATAGAGGTTACCTTTCTCAAAGCTTCACTACCATTAAGCAGATTCATAACATCGCAATTAATTATCGAACCTGTTTCTGGGTAGTTCTCTCCTTCTTTTGCAGGACGTACCAATTTGATTCCTTTATGATGATTCCACATTCCAATTATATAATCAACCGACACATTGGCTTTATCCAGATAGAACATCAATGCTTCTGTTGATTTGAAATCCCCATATAAAGCAACACTTCTTATACCATGTTCTTGGACGAACCTAATCACGCTTCCCATAGATTCTTCAGGATGCTGCAGAAGATACAAAAAATAGTCCATATATGCTTTAAGTTTATTATTATCAAATAAATAAATTCTTTTTTCTAAACTCAATCTCAATGTAGTGAATTTTTCGCTGTAGTACTCATGAAGCGTTGCCAATCTGCATTCTTTCCCATCCAAATCATCGGCCACAATCTTCATGGCGGCTAATCCATACTCATAATATAATCTATGGAAATGCAGAGGATGCAAACCGAATTTATGTCGTGCGTCTGCTATTATTCCTTTCGGCATTTTCAGCACATGGCATCCTTTTAATTCTTCTTCGCAAATCAGATATAGACTATCCAAATAATGATTTATCTTCTGCCGCTTAATCTGTGTCGTTTTAGGAAAAGCACATATTCGTCCTTGCTTGCTAACATACTCTTCCCCTAGCACTACTTCGTTTAGTACGATTCTCTCAGCCGGATACAGATTTAATATACATTTGCAATATTTGCGGATGCAATCTTCCCATTCCTGATCAGAGAATTCGTCAAACCTTTGGACAGAAAATTCCCCAAAGACACGCTTAAACTCTTTTTGATTTGAAACAATAAACCCCGTCTGAGAGACAGTCGCCCCCCCATAATGGACAATTGATAGTCTAATATCTGCTATATCTACTACAATATAGTCGCTTGGCTCTGCTCCAATATATTCAAAGCATGCTTTATTATTATCCAACATAGTAACTCTGCTTCTATAATTCAAGCCCGCGCTTGCCTTGAATCCAGCCAAATCTTCTCGCACCATGGGCTTAGCTGGTTTTGGAAAAGCACTTGACATTGGAGAAGCAATAGTTATACATTGTTGAACCTCAAACTCCTTTTGAGATGAAGGAAATATATCCCTTGAAGTGCAACATCCCAATACATTTACTTTAACTGTCTCATCCATATATTATTCCTATTTTCTTTTCATTGGCTGCATAAACAGCAACGGCAGAATTGGCAATTCATTATCAGGACTATTGGGCTGAGCTATATTAAACGCCGTCATTTATTTCAAATATTCCCTTCTACCCCTTATTTTGATTGACCTTATGCATGAACTGCACAGTCATCCTCCTGTCAATCAACTCCTGGGGCTGAAGCCTTTGCTCCTTATCCAGCAACACAATCTTCTTCTCCATTGCCCAAAGCACAGCTTTGACAAAGGCACCATCTTTGTAATCAGAAGCCTCAAGCTCTGTCTCTTCCACCTCAGGCCTACCTGACCATCTCCAGAGATAAACGATTGCATCCAAGCGCTTGCAGTTCTTGCCTGGATGAAACTTTCCTTCCTTGTCCAGGAAAAAGAGTCCCTTGCCCAGCCCCCACTGGACTGCCTCGCGGAATTTGAAATCAGGCGGAATATCCTTGACAGCATAAGCCTTCCCCTCATACGCCGGCCTTCCTGCCAGGCGCCAGAGATAGACAGCAACATCCAGCTTTCTTACATACCCCTCTGGCTTGAATATATTGCCCTTGCCGAGAAAGCAGATGCGGTTGCTCACTGCCCATAATGCTTCCTGATACCCTTTTTCCCCAGGCTTCATATCAGCTATATGCGGCTCAAATTCATTGGCCACCTCCACCAGCAGGTCCCTGATGGGCAGGTGCTGGGGACAAGCCGCCTCGCATTTTCCGCACCTCAGGCAATCTGAGGCTTTCGGGTTATTGACAGTCAGGACATTGTTGTAATAATAGGCCTGATTCCAGTGGTTGAAAATCTTCTTCTGATTGAAGCAGGCAAACATGTCCGGAATGAGAATATGCTTCGGGCATTCGTCCGTACAATAGCGGCAGGCTGTACATTGTATCATCTGCTTGGAATTGAAGATTTCCCTGACCTGCTGAATGGCTTCCTGCTCCTCCGATGACAAGGGAGCAATAGTCTTCATGAACTGCACGTTTTCCTGCATCTGCTCCATGGCGTTCATGCCCGAGAGGATCACTTCGATGCCTTCAAATCCTGCCACGAAGCGCAGGGCGTAGCTGGCATAGCTGTGGCTTGTGCCGTGCTTTTGGTTCAGCTTGTCAAAAACTTCCCCGGCATCGGGTGGAAGCCTTTGCAGGCTGCCGCCTTTCACCGGCTCCATGACAAACATGGGCTTGCGGAACTTTCTGCATATCTCGTAGACCTTGCGGCTCTCAATGGCAGGTGAATCATATCCGCATAGTTGAACTGTATCTGCACCACCTCAATCTCGGGATGCCCAGCGAGCAGTTCTTCCAAGAAATCTGCCTTGTCGTGGAAGGAGATGCCCAGATGGCGTATCTTCCCCTCCGCCTTCAGGGCCTTGGCCACCTCAAAGGCATTGCATTTCCTGAACTTCTCATAGCGCTTTCTGGTAAGGGCATGCATGAGATAGAAGTCAAAATACTCCACGCCCGCATTATCCAACTGACGCTGGAAAAAAGGACGGATGTCTTCCTCTTTATTGAAGAAGACATAGGTAAGCTTGTCAGTCAGCACAAAAGACTCCCTGGGATAGCGCTTTACCAGGCTCTCCCTGATGGATTCTTCACACTTGCCACCCATATAGGCAAATGCCACATCAAAATAATTGAAGCCATTCTCCATATAGCAGTCCACCATCTTAGACAGCAGGGGAATATCCACCTGCTTGTCCTCAGTCTGTGGCAGACGCAGAGTGCCGAAGCCCAGCTTGCCTTTTATTTCCTGAAAAGTCTTCATGTCACTCTCCTGATTCAGCAAAGCACCTCAAAGAACACGGCCCGCTCCGGCTTGTCGCTGATGAAGTAAGGCAGCTTCTCTTCAAACTCTTCTTTGGTTCTCGCACTGATGTACTCAAACCCGGTGGATTCCACCCAGCCTTTGGCTTCCGTATTGTGCACTGAGGAAATCCCCCTCAGGTTATGATTGCGCAGCAGTCCTGTGCCATTGTTGTTCACCATGATGATACGCATATTCTTAGTCAGGTTCTTGTTCCAAATGCTGTTCATATCATAGAAGAAGGACAGATCTCCTACCATGAGGAAGCACAGCCGATCCGGCTCTGCGGCACACTGCCCCATGAAGGTGGAGGTGCAGCCGTCAATGCCGTTGGTGCCCATGTTGCAGTATGCCTCTACGCCTTTCTGGAGAGGATACCTGCGGCAAGTGATGAAAGTCTCTCCTACCCCCAGATGCAGGAAGGAGTTTTCCGGGATGCTGGGCAGGAAGCGGCTCTGCACATACTGAGAGTAGAACCTTTCCACTATCGGAGTAGGATAACTTTCAGTCAGCTTTTTCCACTGATTGAAATACTCCCCATTGTTTTCTATGTCACCGGCATGTGATGCAAACCACTCGAAGAAGAAATCCTGGCTCATTTCCAGGATGGAGCTCTCGCGGAAATAGAAATCCTTCACCCTGCCGCTGGGAATGACATCCCAATGGCGGATATTACGAGAACCATTTCGCACCTTAACCGTCAGAGGATCATTCATAAGCCGCTTGCCCCCCACCGTGATCAAGATATCCGGGGTCAGCTTCTCATTGAATTCCTGCTGGGATATGGAGCGCAGCATATTATGAGGCTTCAGGCAGCAGGGACTGTCCAGATTGCCGATGGTGTCTGCTATGAATACGCAGTTGTATTTTTTGGCGAACAATTCTATATATGCCTTCTGTTTTTCCGTGGGAGGCACGTTCTGCCCATAAACCACCAGAATGCGCGGAGATCTTCGCAAGGAGTCTACCCAGCGCATCACTGTTGCATCGCCATCATCCATGCTGACACGCATGAGCCTGTGGGGGAATCTGGGCAGCAGTTTCCAATGCACGCGCTCAACCCTGGAGCCCATGAAAGGATTGGCAAGGGCAATATTGATATGCACAGGGCCAAGACCGTTATGGGTGGTTTCCAGTATGCAGTCCGACACGTCGCGGCGGGTCTGATATTCGGCGTTATATCCCACTGCCTCCGTGATGGTGATTGATTTTTTCACCACTCCGTCATAGATATGGTGCTGGGGAATAGTCTGGTCTTCCCCCTGACCGTGATAGACTTCATGCCTGTCTGCCGTAATCATAATCAGAGGCACACCTGTAAAGTATGCTTCCGTAACAGCAGGCAGGTAGTTGCTGGCCGCCGTGCCGCTGGTGCAGACACAGGCCACAGGACGCTGCAGACGGGACGCAATGCCCAAGCCAAAATAAGCAGCGCTGCGCTCGTCAGTGACACGGTGGAGGACAAAGGAGCCAGCATTGTATTCAAACATGCGCACCAAGGGAACATCCCGGCCACCAGGAGAAAGCACCACATGCCTTACCCCATAGTCTCTCAAAAGAGTAGCCAGTATCCTGATCTTGATGAACTCCGGATTGCCGTGCAGGCGCTCCACTTCAGGATCAGGGCCGGCAGGAGCAGGAGGCAGCACCAGCATGGCAGCCAGCTGCTTCTTCCAGTCCTCCATATCCAGAGCACTTTTCAGCCAAGCCATAGCCTCCTGCTTCATTGCTTCTGCCTTTTTGAATACCTGGGCATAGTCAATCCTGCGCTCATCCTCCGGCACTTCCAGCGGCCTGACCATATCCTCCGGCCTTTCCACCATGCGGCTCGCGAGGCCCAAAGGCGCCAGCAGGTCGGTGAAACGTGCGCCGCCCCTGCCGTTGTTGCGGAGTGTCACGAATTCCTTCTCGAAAATGATGGAGAAGCAAGTGCCGTGGAAGGAGTCCGTCATGACAAGGTCTGCATTCTTGAAGCAGTTCAGCCACTGGGAAAGAGTGGGGTCTTCGATGATCTCCAAACGGTCATCGCTCAGAGCCAGGCTCTCTATAGCCTTTGGCTTGTCCCTGCCCTTGTCAAAGATCAGCTTCAGTTTCTTGCCTGTCTTGTCCATGGCTGCCCGCAGGCTATTGCCTATCTCAGGACGCGGATCCATGATATAAGCAAAAATGTAATTGAAATCCTCCGGGTGCTGCTCCTCTGCTATGAGCTTTTCATAATCCTCCCGCTTGCACAGGAAGACAGGATCTAGCTTCTGCTCTGCTTTCAGCCCCATATCCTCCTGCAGTATTCTCAGGGAAAAGTTGTCCCGCACAGAGATAGCATGGAATCTTGAGAGATTCCTGCGGATCTTGTCCATTTCCTCACGCGGGCCATTGTAGGGATAATGACCGAAGGAAGTGGCATAGGAAATCATATTCTTGTCCCTGTCAGCAAATTCAAGGAAATAGCTCTGCTGGTAGGGGCGGCTGAGGTGGTAGTTCCACATCTGGTCAGAGCCTACCAGGAAAGTGTCGCAAATCTTGTTCAGCTCATGCATCTGCCCCAAGGGATAAAACGGGGTTATCTCGTAATGCTTTTTGGCAAAGCGCAGCTGATGGGATACAGGGAGCGAATCTATATCCAAATTCGGGTTTCCCAAAGGATTGCGTATCATGACAGTGGAACGTCCCATGCCTCTCAGAACACAATCAAGCGCATAGTAGGTGATCATGCTCCCATAGTTGTTGCCATACCACAGGCCATAGATCCCCACATCGTATTTCTTCTCCTGTCCCATCAGGACAACTCTCCTCTCTGCAATATGTCTTTATTGCGCCACATACTTCCAGTGCGTTATCTCACATCCGCCACGACCGCATTCCTAAAGTCAGAATACATCTTCGCTGCCTCATCCAGGCACTCCCTCAGGAATGCCACATTTTCCTCAGAGACTTCATGCTCTTGCTGGAAGCGTATCAAGCCGCACAGGAAGTACATGTCGTTTTTCTTCCACTGTGCCAGTTCTTTTGCTGCATTTTCATAAGAAAGCAGGTAGTCCATGCCGCTGGCGGCTTCTTTTATGCCAGTTGCAGATACCCTGAGCGTGGTTTCCCTTGCTGCCAGTTCAGCCGCTGCTTCGGTGCTGTCCTGGGCTTGCTGCCAGTTTTCTGCAAAGTAATGCTCCAGCGCCTGCACCATCTGATGACGCACTGCTTCCCGCATTGCCTCCTTTAATTTGTCAACTGTCAGCGACCCATCGTCCATGTAGATAATGGCATCCTCCAATGCTACCCGCAGATCTATGCCCTCCTGGACAGCCACTTCCTGTATTTCAGCTGTATTTTCAGGCTTGACACTGCCTTTAGTTTCTGCCAACTCCAAATACTCGTCCCAGAATTCTCTGTTCGTAAGTTTCGGCAAACCTTCCCGCAGGTTGTCCCGAATAGCATCAAAGTACAACTGGATGCGTAAAATCTGCAGGTCGTATTCCTCTTCCTGCCACTCCTGCTTCAAGCGATTAGGCCTGCGTATATCGCATTTGCGTGTGACAAGATTGTATGCCTCCACCTTCTTCTTGTCCTTGAACACGTTTTCCGAGGGGAACCAGTCCACAACGATACCCTTTTTACCCACAGACTTGCCGCCGGAACCAATGTCACGCACATCTTCCAGCGTGCGGATATTCTTGCAGGTCTTTATTTCCGCCTTTTTGCAGATAGCCTGCAACCGCCCCATCATTCTGACTGGATCTTCCGCAAAGCTCTCCCAGCCTTTCAGGATTTCCCTCAAAGCAGACAGGATAAGTTCTGCTGATACATAGTTATAGGTCTCCATAAAATGGCGGAAGAAGCCGTTGATATAACCGTACCATTCGTCCTTGAAGTCCGGGTTGTAATTGCTGTGCACCAGGAACATGTTGCGGGGCAGGAAGTAGTGGTCGATCATGCGGCGGGTGTTGAAGTCAAAGGGCGTGTGCCAGACGCAGATGCCGTTCAGGGACACATGCTGCACACCCAGGCGGCGCCAGCTCCACTCGCAGTCATCCCCGCGGATGAAGCAGGGGATAGGGTACTCCCCTCGGTAAAGGTCAAGGCTGAAGCAGGCGAACCACCAGGATGAGCTCACGAAAGTTTTCTCGTAGATATCCTCGGTGACATTGAGACATTTCATGGTATTGTAGAGGTCGCTCACATCTACCTGCCCATGATAGGGCTTCAGCCAGAAGGCGTTTCTGATGGTGATGCTCTCGGAACAGATATTCCTCTCAAAGAGGTTCATCATGGCGCCGTTGACGAAGGCATCCTTGTACTCTTCCTTGAAGTATTCGCAGAGGGCCAGGGAGCGCAGGAAAGCCTCGGTGCAGAGCTCCACATCGTCATCCATGAAGATGCAGCGGGTGTAGCCGCCATCATTGGCTGCCATGAGCCCGCGGGCAAAGCCCCCTGCTCCGCCCGCGTTCATGTTGGGCAGGATGTCCACATGCTCATCCCCCAGTTCCAGCGGCAGGCTTTGGCCGTTGTCGGAGACGAACATATGGAGCTTGCCCTTCAGTTCCGGATGGGCTGCCATCAGGCTCTGGAATTTCCTGATGTTCTTGGTCACATAGCGCTCGCGCTTGTAAGTGCAGCAGGCAATGGCCAGCCGATGCTGCCTCTGCGGCGCTGCATCTGTGCACCAGGCAGCTTCTTCCATTTTGAAGCCGCCTGCTTCGCAGAAAATACGCAGGGAAATCCCCTCTGCCTCATCGGCAGCAGGGACGGGCACCAGCATGGAGCCGCCCTCCCCCAGGTCACAGGCCACAGAAGTCATGGTCTCCGACATCACGCCGTGAATGACTGAGAGAGTATGCCCCAATATATCCAGGCGGCACTTGCCCTTGCCGGCAATGCGCAGATAAAGGTTGCCCAGCTCGCAGTACTGATACCATTTCTCTGCGGCAAAGAGATTCATCCAGGTGTCGAAGGAGCAGAGGTGCCCCTGCACCATCTGCCCATCCAGTTCCCCAAAGAAATCCTTTTCCCGATAGAAGAGCTCCTCCTGCTCGCTGAAATCTCCGTCCGGCAGCACGATGCTCTGCAGTGCATAAGTCTTGATATCTTCCATCCTCTTATCTTTCTCCTTCTGCTTCATTTGCCGACCTTGCCCAGCTTCCAGATAGTCTCGATGCGGTGCTTGCGCTTCAGCCAGGCAGCATGGCGCTTTTTGGCCGGTCCCAGGTCACACTGGGCAGACTGGTTGGCCAGGTACTCCACATGATTCAGCAGGCTCTCGCTCAAGGTGTGGATATCTGTGGCCCCGATGGCCCCCAGGGAACCGTAGATGCTGTCGTGGAAGTTCTTTCTGGTGGCAATCACCACAGGAAGGTGGCGCTCCTCCTCATCCAGCTCGGAGACTTCCTTCACCGGGGCGCCCCAGAATTCTTCCACGTTCTTCTTGGTGACAATGAAGAACGCCAGCTTCCTGTCCCAGCCGTGGTCTTTCAGATAGACATAGAGGTTCTTCCCCATGCCCCCTACGCCGTAGAAAGCCACCCTGTCTATCCCGCCGAAAAATTCCTTCAGCTCTGTTTCCTCTGTGAATTTCATGCAGTATCTCTCCTTCAAATCTCTTTCAACAGTTTGTAATCTATATAGGCAGTGCGGTATTTCCCTCGATGGCAGGCAAAATACACAGTAGTCAGCAGTTCTCCCACATAGCCAAGGTATCTGTCAGGGCGGAGGACTCCTTCTCCAGCATAATACTCCTGCATGCCCTGCAATATTTTGAACATGAAGCTGCAGTAGTCCAGGTAAATCTCCCGCCTGGCAATTACCATATTATTGGGAAAATGTATCTGGCCCTCCAAGAAATCCCTTGAAAACTTCGCCAGCTCAGAATCTTCACTCTCTATCAATCTGAGCATTGTTTCATAGTCCAGCTCGTCCATGGTGGTGACAGGTAGATTCGCAAAGTATTCCCGCACGCTTGGAAAAGTAAGGCGTGGGCGGGTAAGAAGGACGTCTATCTCCCCTTTGGCTATAGCCCCCTGCACTTCCGCAGGCAGCACAAAATGCCTGCGGTAATGGCATAACCCCAGGTACTTAGTCTGCGGTGCTTTCTGCCACAGCCAGTATGCAACTGTCAGTTCCGAATAAAGATTATTGTAAAGAGAGATATTTCTCCCTTCATCATCATATGCCAGTTCTCCAGAGCGCTGCCCCTCATAGGCCGCGGCTCCTCCCAGCACGGTGTGTACATAATCCGGCAGCCCCTCATGACTGACCAGGGCATCCTTGGCAGAAGAAGCCATAGCTATGTAAAGGACATTTTCATCAAGCCTTGAAGCAGACTTTGCCAAATCTTTTATGCCACCCCAGCCCTCGAAAAAATTTCCCTGCACATAACTACGCATCTTTGCCATATCCTCTGGTGATAAAGGCACTTGAGTCATGGGGTAAAAAGTGAACTTTTCTTCCGGATGCTCACTAGCAGCGATTTCCAGCATGGAATAGTCATGGGGATTGCGCCTTACCGTTAATTCCGAACAAGCGGTGCTGATTTCCCTTATTCCCTGCTCTCCCAATAATTCCGTCATGCAATGGAGGCCAATAACCCGTTCCGGCCTTCTCCCCAGCTTCTCCAGCAGGGAAACGACTTCCCCATGATATTTTTCCTGCAAAGCCAGATGTACCTCTGCCTGCGGGAATTTTGCCAAAGCCGGCTCAATTTCCAGACAAGGCCTTCCGCAGTAAGTGTCTCCCTGGCCGTTCATGGTGGTCACAGCAAAACACATGACCTCTCCCGCCTGTTCCTTTCGGGACAGGTAGCGGAAGTACGCCTCTGCAATCAGACCTCTGCCATAGAGAATGAGTTCATGCTTAAGCTGATTTTCCGGGTTCTCCATATCCACCGCTCCTTTTATATCATTATGAGATTATATAAAGATTTTCCGCTTCTGTCAACTCATGTTGAGATATCAGATGAAAGTCCTATCCCTAAATGAGATAATGTACTCAAGGGAGGTGTTGGACTTGCAGAATAAGCTCGCAGAGCTGCGAAAAGAGCGGAATATGAGCCAAAAAGAATTCAGCAAGATTTTCAACGTAGCACAGAATACTATCTCCCAATGGGAACAGGGCAAGCGGAACATGGACACGGAAATCCTCCTGAAGCTGGCGGATTTCTTCCAGGTTACTACTGACTATCTGCTGGGTAGGAGCGGAGCTGTCTCGCGTCCTGCAGAGGCCTTTGCTCTCTCGGCTTCTGAGGAACTGCTGGTCAAGAAATACCGCACCTTGCCGCCTCTCAGCAGGGAAACCTTGGACACAGTGCTTGAGTCCCTTTACCTCAAGGAACAGAATTGCAAACAAAAAAAGAACGCGGCTTCGTAATCCACCGTGTCAAATAAAAAATGGCCATCAGCAAATCTTTTAGACTTGCCGATGGCCGTTTTGCTATGCTTTTTAGGGCTCGTTGATTAAATGAGCTGAGTGAATTAATCAACACGCCCTAATCTTTCGGATGATACTCCCCATCAAGGATTTCAGTTTCATTGAAGAAGATATGAATCTCCCTCTGGGCGTTCTCCGGGCTGTCAGAGGCGTGGACAGCATTGCGGCTGCCGCTGGAAGCGTAGAGCTTCCTGATGGTGCCCTCTTCAGCATCCTTGGGGTTGGTCTTGCCATGGAGCTGCCGCACCCGGGCAATGGCATCTTCTCCCTCCAGCACGATGGCGATAAGGGGAGCAGAAGTCATGAAGCCCACCAAATCCTCATAATAATACTGGCCGATATGCTCAGCATAATGGATGGAAGCCAGGCGCTCGTCCATCTTCATGAGCTTCATGGCCACAATGCGAAAGCCTTCCTCCTCGTAGCGTTTGATAATGTCGCCGCTGTAATGCTTGGCAAAGGCATCGGGCTTGATCAGGACTAAAGTTTTCTCCATTAGTACAACTCCTTGCTTTTCAAATTGCTGCTTCTATTACAAGATTTCAGCCTTGTATTTTTGCGCCATCTTGGCATAATTCTCGGCAGACTCCTTCAGGGCTTCTATTTCATCCTCACGCAGGCCGCGTATGATCTTGGCTGGATTGCCAAAGACCAGGGAATTGGAAGGAATCTTCTTGTGCTGGGTGATGAGGCTGGCGGCACCGATGATGACATTATCCCCAATGTCCGTGTACCCCAGGACGATGGTTCCCATGCCCACCAGGCAGTTGTTGCCGATACGCCCGCAATGGATGATGGCACCATGGCCGATGGTGACCCCATCGCCAATAATTGTAGGCTTGTCCCCCATGACATGAACGATGGCATTATCCTGCACATTGGTGCCCTTGCCGATGATGACAGGCTGGAAGTCTCCACGCACCACAGCACCGAACCAAACACTGCTGTCATCTCCTATGGTAACGTCCCCTGCCACGGTGGCTGTGGGGGCTACGAAGACATTCTCGCCCAGTTTCGGCATGATGGAGTTATAAGGTAAAATATTGCCCATAATTGCCGCCTCCTCGTGCTTAGCAATTAAATCCCATTTCTTGTTTTTTCTTCTTTCTTATTATACCTGCTTTTTTGAAATTTTTCAAGCCCGCCCCAAAGAGCGGAAACATTATTCATAGAAAATACCGCCAGAGGAAAGTCTGGTCTGTCCCCAGAACTTCAGCTTGGGAAGCTCTTCAGCTATAGCAGCAGAAGCATTGGCTATAGCTTCCTCCCCCATGGCCTCGGACCAGAGCACTCCCAGCACCGTGCCGCTGTGGGCAGCATTGACTCCGAATGCCCCCTTGTTTAGCGCTGTCTCCAGCAGCTCCCCTAAGCAGGGTTTTGGCAAACCAGCCTCATTGGCCAGAGCACTTTTGGTAGCAGCCTCTGCCAGTTGTTTTTCCGCCCTCTGCCGTGACCCTGATATAAAGACAGGTGGCGGCATTTCTGCCCCCACCTGTCTGGCATGGTCATGGAAACTGACGGTATCCACCCTGCCGCCTGTGTCAAAAATGCTTATCCACAGGCGTGGGAAAGTATGATACTGGGCAAAAATCCTGCCCTCCATCTGGTTGGCACATACCAGCCCTGGGAAAAAGATGGGATCAGTAGGCTCAATAGCCACCGCCAGCCTCAGGATTTCCTCAGGAGATAATTTCCTGCCCAGGGCAGCGGCAGCTGCCCCACAGACGGCGGCTATATCTGCACTGGAGGAAGCCATACCCTTGCCATGGGGCAATTGGCTCTTTAATCTCATGCCGTAAGGAAAAGACTCTTCCCCCAGATACTTCAGCGCAAGCCCCAGGGCCTGCCGGGATTTCTCCCCCAGACCCTCAAGGCCCTGCCAGCTGTCTGAAACTACCACTTCGGTATAGGCCTCAATAGGGCAGGTGATGAGATAAGGCTCCCCCTGATAGATACCCTGCACCAGCTCCCCGCAGGAGCCGGGCACACGCACTTTTATTTCCATGGATTACAGCATAGCCTTGTGGCTGACGTTCACACGGCCTTTGTCGTCAATCTCCACTACCTTCACCTGGAGCTGGTCGCCTTCCTGCACCACGTCCTCCACCTTCTCAACACGGCGCTTGGCCAGCTGGGAGATGTGGCAGAGACCCTCTCGACCAGGCAGAAGCTCCACAAAGGCACCGAACTTCATGAGGCGGGTGACCTTGCCAGTGTAGACCTCGCCCACTTCAATTTCATGGACGATTTCCTCAATCATTTCCTTGGCACGCTTCATGCCCTCTGCATCGTTGGAAGTGATGAAGATATTGCCATCCTCGTGGATGTCCATCTGCACGCCGGTTTCCTCGGTAATCTTGCGCACCACCTTGCCGCCGGTGCCGATGACATCGCGAATCTTGTCCACCTTGATGGTGACAGTCTCCACCCGGGGAGCATAGGGAGAGAGGTCCTTGGCAGGCTCGGGGATGCACTCCAGCATCTTGCCCAGGATGAAAGCACGGCCGCGCTTGGCCTGCTCCAGAGCAGCATGGAGAATCTCACGGGTGATGCCTGCAATCTTGATGTCCATCTGGATGGCGGTGACACCCTTTTCCGTGCCTGCCACCTTGAAGTCCATATCGCCAAGAGCATCTTCCATGCCCTGGATATCCGTCAGGATGGTATAAGCATCCCCATCCTTCACCAGGCCCATAGCCACACCGGACACAGGGCGCTTGATGGGCACGCCGGCATTCATGAGGGACAGGGTGCTGCCGCAGACGCTGCCCATGGAGCTGGAGCCGTTGGACTCCAAGACCTCGGACACCAGGCGAATGGTGTAGGGGAACTCTTCCAGAGAGGGAATGACCGGCACCAGAGCGCGCTCTGCCAAAGCGCCGTGGCCAATCTCACGACGGCCCGGGCTGCGGATGGGCCTGGCCTCGCCTACGCTGTAGCCGGGGAAGTTGTAGTGATGGATATAGTGCTTGGTAGTCTCGGGGCCAAGGCCGTCAATGATCTGCTCATCCCCGATGGCACCAAGAGTAGTCACGTTCAGGATCTGGGTCTGGCCGCGGGTGAAGAGGCCGGAACCATGAGTGCGGGGCAGGAGGCCCACTTCGCAGGACACAGGGCGCACCTCGTCCAAAGCACGTCCATCAGGACGAATCTTCTCATGGGTAATCATGTGGCGGACGATATCCTTCTCCAGCTTGTAGAGGATATAGGAAATCTCCTTGTCAGACTCAGGCCAGTCAGCCAGAAAATGCTCCATGGTATCGGCCTTGATTTCCGCAATGTTGGCATCACGCTCCAGCTTATCCGGGTTGCGGGTAGCTTCATCCAGGCGGGCCTTGGCATAGTCGCTGATTGCGGCAGAAAGTTCCTCAGACACGGAGAAGAGCTTGGCTTCCTTCTTCTCCTTGCCGCACTCCTTCTGGATTTCCTGCTGGAACTCCACCAGGCGCTGGATTTCCTTGTGGCCAAAGAGGATGGCATCCAGCACCACGTCCTCGGGCAGTTCGCTCACACCTGCCTCTACCATCATCACAGCATCATGAGAACCAGCCACCGTCAGGTTCAGGGTGGAAACCTCCCGCTGTGCCTCCGTGGGGTTGATGACGAACTCGTCATTCACCCGGCCCACACGCACACCGGCAATGGGGCCCATGAAGGGAATATCGGACACGGTGAGGGCGCAGGAAGCGCCAATCATGGCTGCCAATTCCGGGGCATTGTCCTGCTCCACGGACATGACGGTAGCCACAATCTGCACATCATTGCGGAAGCCCTCAGGGAAGAGAGGACGGATAGGACGGTCAATGAGACGGGCGCAGAGGATGGCATCGCTGGAAGGACGCCCCTCACGCTTGATGAAGCCGCCAGGGATCTTGCCTGCTGCATACATCTTCTCCTCATAGTCCACCGTCAAGGGGAAGAAATCCACGCCCTCCCGGGGCTCTGCTGAGGCGGTAGCCGTCACCAGCACCACCGTGTCGCCGTAGCGCACCAGCACTGCGCCGTTAGCCTGCTTGGCCATCTTGCCATTTTCAATGATGAGCTTGCGTCCGCCCAGCTCCATTTCGAAACTATGCATCTAGTTTCCCTCCTGAATCTTGATACTTTTTACATAACAGTTGTATATATTCTAGAAAAAATCAAAGAATCCTCCATACAAAGAAAAAAGCGGGATAAAATCCCGCTTTCCCAAAGCTGAGGGGCAATTACTTGCGCAGGTTCAGCTTGTTGATGATGGAGCGATAACGCTCGATATCCGTCTTGTAGAGGTAGCTGAGGAGACGACGGCGATGGCCGACCATCTTCAGCAGGCCGCGACGGGAATGATGATCCTTCTTGTGCTCCTTCAGGTGATCAGTGAGGTACTGGATGCGGGCGGTGAGCACAGCGATCTGCACCTCTGCAGAACCGGTGTCGCCCTCGTGCACAGCGTACTTCTTGATGATTTCCTGTTTTGCTTCCTGAGTCAGCATGAAAAATTCCTCCTAAAATTAATAAGTTTCAGCGCCTGCAGCCAAGAACGCGTTGGAGAATCGCCATCTGGGCTGTGGCTCCCTGATGTCTTTGACATCTCTAGCAGTATACCATAGGAAACGCCGGCTTGTAAAGAAAAACTGGCGATTTTACAGGTTTTCTTTAAGCCTTGCCAGATACTCCCTGTCCTTGTCCGTCAAGGGAGCTTTTTCCAAAAGATCCGGGCGGTTCTTCAAGGTAATCCGCAGTGACTCCTGCCGCCGCCACTGGCGAATCTTGCCGTGGTCACCGGAAAGCAGGATTTCAGGCACTTCCATGCCCTCGAACTCCCTGGGGCGGGTGTACTGGGGAAACTCCAGCAGACCTTCGTAGAAGGAATCCGTAGGAGCGGAATCTTCGTCCCCCAGCACTCCCGGCAGCATGCGGGACACGGCATCGGTGATGACCATGGCAGGCAGTTCCCCGCCTGTGAGCACATAATCCCCGATGGAAATGGCCTCATCTGCCAGATTCTCCGTAATGCGGGCATCAAAGCCCTCATAGTGGCCGCAGATAAAGATAAGCTGATCGTATCCCGCCAGTTCCTTAGCCTTGGCCTGGGTGAAGGTAGGACCGGAGGGGTCCATGAGCAGCACCCGGCGATTGCCTTCAAACTCCTTGGTTTCTTCCTTCAAAGCCCTGACTGCCCTAAATAACGGCTCGGGCTTCAGCACCATGCCGGCCCCTCCCCCAAAGGGAGAATCGTCCACATGATGATGCTTGTCAAAGGAATAATCACGGAAATTCAGATAGTGGATATCCAGAATGCCGCTTTCAATGGCCCGCTTGGTGATGCTGTCACCAAAGGGGCCCAGGAACATCTCCGGGAAAAGGGTCACCATGTCAATGCGCATGGCTGTCTCCTTCGGCCTTTTTGCCGCCTGCTGTGATTTCCTCGGGCATTTCCACCGTCATGGTGCCTCCGGGGATATTGATTTCCTTCACCACTGCCTTGAGGGCAGGAATCAGGAGCTCTCCCCCATCAGGCTTTCTGGCCTGGTACACGTCATTGCTGCCCGTGCGCAGGACATTTTCCACCGTGCCCAGCTCCTGCCCCGCAGGGTCAAGCACCTTCAGGCCGATGATGTCAAAGGTGTAGAACTCGCCCTCTGCCAAAGGAGCGGCCTCCTGGCGGTCAATGGTCAGCATCTTGCCCGTCAGGGCCTCGGCCTGCTCCCGCTGGGGATATTCCCTGAACTTCAGGAGCACGTACTGCTTGTGGTACTTGCAGCTTTCAATGTGCAGCAGCTCATTTCCCACCATCACTTCCTTCATGGTGCTGAAGCGCTCCGTGAAGTCTGTCAGGGGAATGATGCGCATCTCCCCCTTGATGCCGTGGGCAGCCCCCACCTTGCCAATGGTGATGCGGTCTTTGGACTTAGCCTCTGATGGCAACGATCTTATCATCTTCCACCAGCACTTCCACGTTCATGAGCTCGCGCATATCGTCGCCTACATGAATCTCCACCTGGCGCTCCAGAGTGCCCTGGACAATCTCGGCACCAAGCACCAGCTTCTGGGCATCCTCGCGGCGCTGCTGGGACTCAGCGATGAAGTCCAGACGCTTCTGGCGCTCTTCGCCAAAGTGCTGCTTGATCATGTTCAGGCGCTGGATATCCGTCACCGTAGGCTCAGGCACTTCGTTCTCCTGGATTGCGCGCTTGGCCTGAATCTCGATCTGCTGGACCTCCAGCTGGGCGCGGCTGATGCCTTCATCCAGATCCTTGATCATCTTCTCGCGGAGTTTCTCGGTGAGCTTTGCCTTGATGGTCACAGGCATTTTAAGGGAAATAGAATCCATATCCATACCTCTTTCTATAGCTTCATAGTAACAGTAGTGCACTAAACTCAGACTGCGCCCTGCGGGCTTGCTTCGCTAAGTGCACCGTGCATACATAGAACTTGCCGTTCATCTGCGCCCTGACGGGCTTGATTCACGGAGTTCTATAGCAAGAAAAGCGGCCAAGCCTCAAAAGGGGCCCTGCCGCTTTTCTTTAGATAATCTCAACCGTGACTTTCTTGTTCTCCCGGGTGGCTGCAGCCTTGACCACGGTGCGCAAGGCTTTCGCTATGCGTCCCTGACGGCCAATGACCTTGCCCATATCATCCTCGGCAACACGGAGTTCCAGCACCAGCTGGTCCCCGTCCTGCTTCTCAGAGACCTCTACGGACTCGGGATGATCCACTAAGGACTTAGCGATAACTTCAACAATTTCTTTCATGTTTAAGCTCTCCCTTAGTTCTTAGCCTTCTTGCTCTCAGCAAACTTAGCCATGATGCCCTGCTTGCTCAGGAGATTCTTGACGGTGTCAGTCGGCTGAGCGCCCTTGTTCATCCAATCGAGAACCTTGTCCTCGTCAACGCTGACTGCAGCGGGCTGCTTGGACGGATCGTAGTTACCGAGGATCTCGATGAAACGACCATCGCGAGGAGCGCGGGAATCAGCTACCACGATGCGATAGAAGGGGTTCTTCTTAGCACCCATGCGGTTCAAACGAATCTTTACTGCCATGTATTTCACCACCTTTCGTTGGTTCTTTATGTCATCCACAAAGGGATAAAATCAATTTTACTTCATGAAGGGCATCTTGGGAAGTCCCATGCTGCCAAGGGCGCCAAGACCGGGGAAACCGCTCTTTTTACCCTTCTGCATTTTCTTCATCTTCTTCATCATCTTGCGCATTTCGCCGAACTGCTTCAAAAGCCTGTTCACGTCCTGCACCCTGGTGCCGCTGCCCATAGCAATGCGCTTGCGGCGGCTGCCGTTGATGATGGTGATGTCTGCCCTTTCCTTGGGGGTCATGGACTTGATGATGGCCTCAATCTGGCGCATCTCCTTGCCGTCCAGGTCGATATCCTGACCTTCCAGCTGCTTCTTGAGCCCGCCCATGCCGGGAATCATGCCCAGGATGCTCTCCAAGGAGCCCAGCTTCTTGACCTGCTGCATCTGGGAAAGGAAGTCGTCAAGGGTGAATTCATCCTTGCGCAGCTTCTTCTCCATGGCCTTGGCTTCCTCCATGTCGAAGGTAGCCTGCGCCTTCTCCACCAGAGAAAGCACATCACCCATGCCCAGGATGCGTGAAGCCATGCGGTCCGGGTGGAAGGGCTCAAGAGCCTCCAGCTTCTCACCCATGCCGATGAACTTGATGGGCACGCCGGTCACTGCCTTGACAGACAGAGCCGCGCCGCCGCGGGCATCGCCGTCCAGCTTGGTCATGACCACGCCGTCCAGGCCCAGGCTCTCATTGAAGGTCTGAGCCACATTCACGGACTCCTGACCGGTCATGGCATCTACTACCAGCAGGATCTCATGGGGCTTCACATTGCCCTTGATATCCCTCAGCTCCTGCATGAGCTTTTCGTCAATCTGCAGGCGGCCTGCCGTATCGATGATGACGACATCGTTGGCATGGCTCTGGGAATAAGGCAGAGCCTCTTTGGCGATAGTCACGGCATCCGTGCCCTGGGGCATGGTGAAAACCGGCAGCCCCAGCTGCTCGCCCACCACCTGCAGCTGCTTGATAGCAGCCGGGCGGTAGATATCTGCTGCCACCAGCAGAGGACGCTTGCCCTGCTTTTTCAGGGACAGGCCCAGCTTGCCGGCAGAAGTAGTCTTGCCTGCGCCCTGCAAGCCCACCATCATGATGACAGTAGGCGGATTGGGGCTCATGTTGATGCGGCTCTGGGTACCTCCCATGAGGTTGGTGAGCTCCTCATCAACAATCTTCACCACTACCTGGGCAGGGGTGAGGGTCTCCAGGATATCCTGGCCCACCGCCCGCTCCTTCACGGTCTTGATGAAGTCCTTGACCACCTTGAAGTTCACATCGGCCTCAAGGAGTGCCATGCGCACTTCACGCATGGCTTCATTGACATCGTCCTCCGTCAATTTGCCATGGCCCCGCAGCTTCTTGAAAGTCTGCTGCAGGCGGTCCGATAAAGATTCAAAAATCAAAGGTTACGCCTCCTGGCTGGTGCGGCCCAAAAGCGGAGTCAGCCGCCCTAGTATATCATCCACAGCCGCTTCGTTCCCCGGCTGCCTCAGTCTCTCTATCTTTCCGGCAAGCTCAGTAAGTTCCTGCCGCTCCAGGTGATAACGCCTGGCCAGTTCCAACTTTTCCTCATAGCTCTCCATGGCTTTCTGGGCACGGTGGATATTGTCATACACCGCCTGCCTGGAAATCCCCAGGCTCTCCCCAATCTCTGCCAGGGAAAAATCCTCGAAGAGATGAAGCCTCAGGCATTCCTGCTGCTTTTCTGTCAGCAGGGGACCATAGAGGTCAAAGAGCGTAGATAAGTATAAAAGCTGTTCCAGCATATCCTCACCTGTCATTGATATCTGCCAAGGTTATCTCCTTGACATTGGCTATTATACGCACTCTCCAGACTGCTGTCAAGTATTTTTCCTTGTCACCATGGATTTTTATATGAAAATTTTATCCATGCTCTTATTTGCCATAAATACTTCTAAAAGCGCGTCCTCCATCCTTGCTTTTGGCCGTTTCCTGCAAATATCTTGCAAAGCTGCTCCAGCCGTGGGAACGCACCAGTTCATAGACCGCCAGTTCCGTCAGGGAAGCGATTTCCTTCTCCCCATACTTCTCCACTGCCCGGTTATAATCCGCCTCGCTTTGCAAATCCCTGGCCCGGGGCAGGTTCCTGCCCCGCACATTTTCCCTGGCTGTCCTGATATAATCCTCCACTTCGTAGCCGCTTACCTCTGCCTGACGGCTGACTCCCGCCAGATAAGCCGCCCCGTGCAGCAGCCAGGCCTGGCCAGTCTCACGGGAATTCCCCAGCACCTGCCGCTCGTATGTGCGCATGACAAGAAGCCCCAGACTGAAGGCCCGCTGCTGGGATTCCTGCAGATGGCTTGCGTTCAGCACCAAGAGCCCCCCATTTTCAATGCAAAGGCTTCTTTCTGACATTTTCCTGGCCTCTCCCAAGGGAATTTCCGTATATTGGACAAGAGACTCTGTCATGGATTCTTCATCTGGCGCCAGCACGACTCCGTATTCCCCCCGCAACTGGCTGCCCAGATTCCTGGCCAGCCAATCCCCGGCCGCCTCCATCTCTCTCATGACGGCTCTGTCCTCAGCCGTTTCCTGCCCGGACTGATGCCAGGCAAAAACCACCAGCTGCCGGACAAAAGCCTGCCACCAAGTCCTGTATTCCTCCAGGAAGGCAGAAAGCTCCAGCCCAAAAACCTGCTGAAAGGCCGTCTCGCCATCTTCAGTTTTCCCCAAAGTGCGGAAATACTCTGCCAGCAGGGGCAGGCGCCTTTCCTCAGGAAAGCGGCTCAGCAGGTAATCAGTCATCAAATCTGCCACCTGATAGGTATGATACTCCTTGCCCATGAGTTTCTTGCGGGTCTCAAAGCTGCAATGCTGCAGTGATTCCGGCTTCACAGTGGATTCTGCCCGCACCAGAGCGGCCTTCACATCAAGCTGCCACTTCCAGAGGGGCTTGCCCCCAAGATGCTCTGCCAGGGCCGCTCCCACATAGTCCGCCGTCCCCTCCTCCAACCAGAAAAGAGAGCTCTCCTCCACATCCCTGCCATTGCTCAACTCATGCTGAAGCTGATGAAAAAGCTCATGGCCCGTAGTGTTGTACCTGTCCCCGTAAGTGGACATCACTCCTGCTCCGGCATTGATGGCAGTGATATGGCTGCTTCCCCCGGACCACCCCCCGGAAATGGAGGCCACCTGGGCTGCTTCCTCAGCTGAGAGACCAAACTCCCTCTCCAGCACTTTGCGATAGGCAGTTTCCTCCCCTGCCACATAAAGCTCCACCTGGTGCCGCAGATGGGCCCCCAACTGTTCCTGCAGGAAGGGGTTGAAGGCATCGGCCGCCTTCTCCACATCTTTCAGGCTGGTCTCAGCCAGTTCTCCCTCTCCCTGCACCAGTATCCTGCCGTCCTTTTCGGATACCATTCCCAGCTGATTTCCTATCTGCCAGAGGGCATCCTGCCGGGCAGACTTGTAGCCCAGCAAGACCCCCGCCCCCAGGAGCACCAACGTCATGAGCAATAATGCTGTCTTCTTCATCTTCGCTTCTCCGCAATTTATTAACTATTTCAGGCTTAGTATACTATCAGTGCTATATTTAGTCAAAAACGCCCCGGCTTCAAATGATATGCCCCCTATGAGAGACAGTGAAAAATAAAACTGTCATTATAGGGGGAGTTTTTCATGCCACAAAAACAGAAAGCAACACCAGAGGAAAAGGTTAGAGTTATTCGCGAATTCCTTGTAGGGCATCTCTCGCAGAGTCAGGCAGCCAGAACTATAGGGGTGGATAGATCAACATTTAGGGGATGGATAATGCAATACCAGTCAGAAGGCGATGGTCCATATGATAGCGGCCTACATTCGCTGCTACAATGCAAAGCGTGTCCAAAGAGGGCTGGGAACCCTTACGCCACTTGAGAAATACAGCATATTCCTGGCAACATAAAAAGACTGGCAGACGAATCTGCCAGCCAAAGAAATTTTATGATTTTTTACTGTCCACTTGACGGGGAGCGGTTCACAGCGTCCTGCGGTGATTTTATTTATCAAATTTTACCTCTCAATCCTTCTCCTTCACCTCTCCCGGAATATCCTTGATGGCCTCAGGGCCGCGGTGACCGGTGCGGATGCGCACTGCGTCGGAAAGTTCCGTGACGAAGATCTTGCCATCACCGAACTGGCCGGTGCGCAACACCTTCTGGGCGGTTTCCAGCACCTTTTCCACAGGTACCTCGCAGACCACCGTCTCAATCTTCACCTTGGGCACCAGATTGATGTGGTACTCCTGGCCACGATAGACCTCCTTATGTCCCCGCTGGAGGCCGCTGCCGAAAACCTGGCTCACGGTCATGCCCAGCACGCCGATATCGTTCAAAGCCTGCACCAATTCGTCCAGCTTGCTGGAGCGGGTGATGATTTCTACCTTGTTTATTTTCTGTACACTCATAGTCCCTGCCCCCTTACTTCACTGCACTGTGGCCGCTGGCCATAACGGTACGGGCCAAAAGCTCGGAAGAATTCTCCAAAGCGCCCAGGATGGGGCTGCCGCCGATGGTGCCGCCGCTGTAGCCCTGCTCGCCATGCTCCACCAGGTCAAGGCCGGCAATCTCCTCAGCCTCGTCCACACGCATGGAGATGAAGTGGTCAACAATCTTGTAAAGCACATAGGAACCGGCAATGCCCAGAGCGTAGGCAACAACCGTGGAGATGATCTGTGCAAAGAACAGGTGAGTCTCGCCATAGAAAAGGCCGTTAGCACCGTCAGGGTTCACAGCGGTGGTGGCCCAAATGCCGGTGGCGATAGAGCCCCAGGTGCCGCCGATGCCATGGATGCCGAAAGCATCAAGAGAATCGTCATAACCAAGCTTCTGCTTCAACACAGCTACAGCGAAATAGCAAACAGCACCGCCTACAGCACCGATGATAAGAGAAGCCAAAGGAGTTACAAAACCTGCCGCAGGAGTGATGGCCACCAGGCCTGCCACGCAGCCGGAAACTGCACCAAGAAGGGTGGGCTTGCCATTGAAGTTCCACTCAAGGATCACCCATGCCACCAAGGCAGCAGCTGCTGCCGCCTGAGTCACTACGAAAGCGTTGGCAGCCAGTTCATTGGCACCCAGGGCGCTGCCTGCATTGAAGCCGAACCAGCCGAACCAGAGGAGCGCGGCGCCAAGCACAGTCATAGGCAGATTATGGGGCAGCATGGCACGCTTGCCATAGCCGTGGCGCTTGCCCAAGAGCAGGCAGATAGTCAGACCGGACACACCGGAAAGGATATGGATGACCAGGCCGCCAGCGAAATCCAGAGCTCCCAGCTCGGCCAGGAAGCCGCCACCCCATACCCAGTGAGCCATGGGGTTGTAAATAAGGATGGCCCAGAGCAGGATGAAGAAGCAGAAAGCGGAGAAGCGGAGCCTCTCGGCAAAAGCGCCGGTGATCAGGGCCGGGGTAAGAGCGGCAAACATGCACTGGAAGGCCACGAAAGCCAGTTCCGGAATAGTGCCGCCTTCCAGGATGGCCAGACCCACGCCCTCAAGTCCAACCTTGTCCAGGCTGCCGATAAAGCCATTGATATCCGTGCCAAAGGCCATGGCATAGCCCAGAATAACCCACTCAACGGAAATAAGGCCAAGCACAAACATGCTCTGCATGATGGTAGTCAGTACATTCTTGCTCCGCACCATGCCGCCATAGAACAGCGCCAGGCCGGGAGTCATTATGAACACCAGGGCTGCACTTATGAGCACCCAGGCGGTATCTCCTGTATTAAGCATAAAATCAAATCCCTTCCAAAATTATTCACCCTTGAATAATGACGTCAACAAGCCCTTGAATAGAAAAAGCCCCACGCAGTCCGGTACCTGACTGCATGGGGCCTCATTGCCTCAAGTTCATGTCGATGTGGAAATTATAGCAAGCAGTTGTAATGTTGTCAATATATATCTACATGTATACAAGTATACGTCAGTGTACAGTGGTGTGGCTGTCATTTTTTGTCCGCAATGGACTCCAGCAAATCGCCCAGCGTAATATTCTTCAAATCCGTCAGCATATGGGAACATTGCTGCAGGGAGCACTATTCATACTTTTTCCCATTGCCGTTCTAATTTCTTACAAATTCCACCATAAAGCTTCTCCATCCTGCGTCCTCCCTCCTTCGCTTCCAGCCTGGAAATCTTTACGTTTTCTTCTTGCCCCTGAGGATATCGTAAAGGTCCAGCATATCCTGCACACGTTCACACTCATGGGCATTCAGATAACGGTCATCATTGGAAGGGCCCGGCAGGGGCATGAATATCTTGCCCACACCTGATGATCCCATGTAGCGCAAGGCATCCTCATCATTCTTATCCGCCACCTGATTGAAGAACTGTATCATGCCGTCTCCATCGGGCAGTTCCTTCACCTCTGACCGGGCCTTGATGGGAAACACCTTTTCATCAGACAGCTGCAAGTCAATCCCGGTAAAATTCACAGGATTCTGGCCGATGTGGCAGACAAAGACCCAGAGCTGGGCATCCGTGCCGCCATTGTGCACCACATAGGGCTGCACAAAAACCCCCGATTCTGTGGGCCTGGCGTAGTAATAGACCGTACCGCCCCCCTCAAGGGATTGTTCTTCCATCTGCATGGTAAGCCCCCTCAATACCTCATCCGGCTTGTCATCCTTGATGCCGGATTTCAAAGTCTTGGCTTCCTGTTCCGCCCAGTGGGCTCTTTTCTCCGCCAGTTCCTTCTGTTCTTTGGCTTCTATGGCTTCCATCTTTTCCTGCAATTCCTTTTCCTGGCGCTCTGCCACCACAGCCTTGGTTTCCTGATAATGCTGAATAGCTATCACTCCCAAAGGCGTGACCAGACTCACGATAAGTACCAATATGGCAATCATCTTGAATTTCCCCATAAGGGCAAACACCTCCCTCTGACGGCACTGATTCTGATATAAGTGTTATTCGACTGCCAGCGCCTGATTCCTTCTCCCTTTGCCCTGTGCAGAAAAACTATATGACGCGTTTCAGCTCAGCCAGAGTCGTCCTGCCTTCCAGCACTTTGTCCACGCCATCCTGCCAGAGGGTCCTCATGCCTTCCTTTTCCGCCACGGCCTGCAAACTCTCCCTATCCATGTCCTGCAGGATCGCTGCCCGCACAGGGGGGCTGATGACCAGCACTTCCTGCAGGGCCAGGCGGCCGCTATAGCCAGTATTGCTGCAGGAAGGGCAGCCTCTGTTTCCCTTGAGCCTGAGACCAGGATGCCAGTCCTTTCCCAACATCTGCGCTTCAGCCGAGCCTGCCTTTACCTCATGTTCTTCCTGGCATTCCGGACAGGACTTTCTCACCAGCCGCTGGGCCACAGCCCCCGTGAGCGTGGCTGCTATCATGTAGGGAGGAATCCCCATTTCCCGCAGGCGGAAGATCACCCCCACCGCATTTTCTGTATGCAGGGTAGTCATCAGCAGATGTCCTGTAAGGGCAATGCGCACGCTATAAGAAGCCACTTCCCCGTCCCGTATTTCTCCCACCATCACCGCCGTGATGTCCTGGCGCAGGAGGGCTTTCAGCCCTGCCATATAGCTGAGGCCCGCCTTGGGATTTATCTCCACCTGGTTGATGCCCGGCATGACCCGCTCCACCGGATTTTCCAGCGTCACCAGATTGCTTTCCGGCTTATTCAAAGCCTGCAGGGCGGCATAGAGAGTCGTGGTCTTGCCAGAATTCACGGGCCCCGACAAAATTACCAGCCCCGAGGGCTTTTCAATGATGCTTCGGAAAAGCTCCATGTTTTTCCCGCTGAAGCCAAGTTCATCTATATCCAGGATGCCCTTTTCCACATTCATGAAGCGCAGCACCATCAGCTCCCCATGGATGGCCGGCAGCACGGATACGCGAATATCTATCTGCCGCCCTCCGCTGGCAAAGACGATATGGCCGTCCTGGGGGCACTGATGCCTGGCTGTGTCCATGCCGGCCATCACTTTCAGGCGAGCGGTGAGGACGATTTCCAGTTCCTTGGGCAGGATGTTATCTTCAGGCTGCAAGAGGCCGTCTATCCTGTATCTGACTCTCAGCCAGTCTTCCTGCGGCTCCAGATGAAGATCGCTGGCCCTGCGCTCAATGGCCCGTTCCAAGAGAACGTCTGCCAGTTTCACTACCGGGGAGTTTTCTCCCCCCTGCTGCTCAAGGCCCCGGCGGGCTTCTACGGCAGCACGGCTGATGAGGATTTTGAAAGCTGTCTCGTCTATGGGCATGATTGCCGCCTCCTTTTTACAAACTCAATTCTTTGCCAAAAGGACAACTCCTGCCAGAAAAGCAAAAAGAGAGGCGTGCGCCTCTCTCTGGATAAATCAGTCATTGAGTTATTGCTGGAACATTTGCCTCAGTTCTTCCTCTGTGAGGATATCTATGCCCAATTCCTGGGCCTTGATGAGCTTGCTGCCAGCGGCCTCCCCGGCTACCAGATAGTTGGTTTTCTTCGACACGGAGCCAGTGACCTTGCCGCCGTGGGCTTCGATAAGCGCAGCGCACTCCTTGCGGCCCAGGGTGGGCAGGGTGCCGGTGATGACAAAGGTCAGGCCGACAAGCTCGCTGCCTGCAGCTGACTGCTGCTCCTGCACGAAGTTTACCCCGGACTTTTCCATGTCTGCAAGGATGGCGCGGTTATGCTCATCCCGGAAGAAGGAGAGGATAGCCCTGGTGCTGATTTCCCCCATGTCCGGCACTGCCAGGAGCTCCTCTTCGCTGGCCTGGCTGAGCTTTGCAATGGAGCCAAAAGCAGCCATCAGGTCCCTGGCCGCCGCCCGGCCGATGCCGGAGATGCCCAGACCTGTCACCAGCCGCTGGGGATCATTCTGCTTGCTTTCCTCAATGGCAGCAAGCAGCTTGTCCGTGTTCTTCTCCTTGCCTATCAGGCCCTTGGCAATCAGCTCCTCACGGTAGTCGGACAGATGGTAGATATCTGCAATGGTCCTGAGATATCCTTCCTCAATGAGCCCTCGTACTGCCGCTTCCCCAAATCCCTTGATGTCCATGGCATTCCTGCCCACAAAGTTCAGGATATGGTTCTCCAGCTGGGCAGGGCAGGAGGGATTCTGGCATTTGATATCTGCCGTATCCGCCTCCCGCACAGCTTCTGCCCCGCAGACAGGGCACTTGTCACCGATGATGAAGGGCTCGGTCCCGGCAGGGCGCTTTTCCTTAACCACTTCCTTGACCTTGGGAATGATTTCCCCGGACTTGTAGACCTTCACCGTATCCCCGATGCGCACATCAAGGCTGTCAATGAAGTCCTGATTGTGCAGGGTAGCCCGCTCCACCCTGGTGCCGCAGAGCTGCACCGGGTCAAAGACTGCCGTAGGGGTGATGCGGCCAGTGCGGCCCACAGAAAGCTCGATGCTTCTGACCACGGTTTCCTTTTCCTCAGGGGGGTATTTGTAGGCAATAGCCCAGCGTGGCACCTTGGAAGTAGCCCCCAACTTCTCACGGTCAGCCAGATCATTGAGCTTCACCACGGCCCCGTCAATGTCGTAAGGCAGGCTGCCCCGGCTGCCGCCGATGGCCTCGATAGCTGCCCAGACCTCATCTGCCGTACGGCAGACGTGGTAGCCGTGTATGACCTTGATGCCCTGCTTCTTCATGAATTCATAGGCTTCCGTGTGGCTGGCAAATTCCCTGCCCTCTGCCTTCTGCAGGTTGAAGACAAACATGGATAGCTTCCGCTCTTTGGTAATGCGGCTGTCCAGCTGGCGCAGGGTGCCTGCGGCACAGTTGCGGGGATTGGCAAAGGGCTTCAAGCCCAGAAGTTCCTGGCGGTCATTCACCGCCTCAAAGGCAGCCTTTTCCATGTAGACTTCCCCACGGATTTCAAAGTAAGGCAGGCTTTCCTTCAGCTTCTGCCTGACGTCTTTGATGACCCTGGCATTGGCAGTGACGTCCTCCCCCTGCACCAGGCCGTCGCCACGGGTAATGGCTCGCACAAGTTCTCCATTCTCATAGCGCAGGGCCAGGGAAAGACCGTCTATCTTTTCCTCAACCACAAATTCAGGGCTTTCCAGTTCCCCCTGCATATTCTCCACAAAGCTGTAGATTTCTTCCTTGGAGAAAACGTCCTGCAAAGACAGCATGGGCACATCGTGCTTCACCAGCACCCCGGCGCTGCGGCGCGCCTCGCCTCCCACCATCTGGGTGGGAGAGTTCTGGGTGATAAGCTCGGGATAGGCTCCCTCCAAAGCTTTCAGGCGCAGCATCAGCTGGTCGTATTCGTAATCAGTGATTTCCGGATTATCTTCGTTATAGTAGCGGTTGTTATGGTAGCGAATCTTCTTCCGCAGGCCGGCAAGTTCTGCCTTGACGGCTTTGATATCTGCTGGTATGGCTTCTGCCATGCCGCCACCTCCTGTCTAATTAAGCTTTGGTGATGGGAGCGTACTTCTGCATCAAGCCCTTGACCCCCTGGTCCGGGAAGGCAATCTTCAGCTCAACTTCTTCCCCTTCACCCTTGACGGACACCACGGTGCCGATGCCCCACTTGCCGTGACGGGCCTTGTCACCCACCTTCCAGACCACGCTGGTATCGGGACGGATGGCAGTGCTGCCTGCAGGTGCCGTTCCCATATTGCGCTGGTTCAGGGCACTCATGGCCTGCAGGGCAGACTGAGGCTGGCCGCTGCGCTGCACACCGCTGCCCATCTGCCTTGCGCTGGGCTGGAAGGTCATAAGGCCTGCACGCTGCTGGGCTCCGTAATTGTTGGCATTGGCAAAGCCGTAAGCATTCCCCCTGGGCACCAGCTTCTCCAGATACTCGTCGGGAATCTCGCTGAGGAAGCGGGAAGGCGGATAGGCGTTCTGCCTGCCGTAAATCGTGCGGCGCTGGGCATTGGTGAGATAGAGCTTCCGCTGGGCGCGGGTGATGCCCACATAGCAGGTACGACGCTCCTCCTCGATTTCTGCCGGCTCCATGAGGGTGCGGGAATGAGGGAACAAACCTTCCTCCATGCCCACCATGAAGACGATGGGGAACTCCAGGCCCTTGGCTGAGTGCAGGGTCATCAGGGTCACCCTGTCCTCCTCCATTTCTGCATTGTCAATATCAGACACCAGCGCCAACTGGGAGAGGAAATTTTCCAGATTGGGATTTTCCTCCTCTTTTTCAAAGTCCTTGGCCACGCCGATGAATTCCTTGAGGTTCTCCAGCCGGGACTCGTTCTCCGGCTTTTTCTCCTCTTCCAGTTCCTTGATATAGCCAGACTCCTTCAGCACCTTGTCAATGAGTTCGGAAACCTTCAGGTTGGACTGCAGCCCCATGTACTTGAAGATAAAGGAGGAAAACAGCTCCAATGGCTTCTTCACCCGGGCAGTGATGCCGGGAATGGCATCCAGCAGGTCGGGGCTGGAAATCACATCAAAGAGGGTCAGGCCATTGGCATCGGCATAATCGCTGAGCTTGGCTATAGAGGTGGCACCCAGGCCCCGCTTGGGCACATTGATGATGCGCATAAGGCTCACGGTATCCAGAGGATTATAGATAACCCGCAGATATGCCAGGATGTCCTTGATTTCCTTGCGGTCGTAGAATTTGAGGCCCCCCACCATGGTGTAGGCGATGCCGCTCCTCATGAAGGTCTCCTCCAGCACACGGGACTGGGCATTGGTGCGGTAGAGAATGGCCATATCTCCCAGGGAGGCATTGAAAATGGTCTGCTGCTTGCGGATAGTGGTGACAATGAAGTTGGCCTCGTCACGCTCATCCATACCCTGGTACCAGGTAAGCTTCTCTCCCGTGGCGTTCTCCGTCCAGAGTTCTTTTGGCTTGCGGTTGATGTTATGCTCAATCACCGCATTGGCTGCCGCCAAGATATTCTTGGTGGAGCGGTAATTCTGTTCCAGCTTGATGGTCTTGGCCTCGGGATAGTCCTTCTCAAAGTCCATGATATTGCGGATATCCGCGCCGCGCCAACCGTAGATAGACTGGTCAGCATCCCCCACCACGCAGAGATTGTGATGGGACGCCGCCAAGATCTTGGTGAGCTGGTACTGGGCGCCGTTGGTATCCTGATACTCATCCACCAGTATATACTTGAAGCGGCGCTGATACTTGATGCGTACTTCCTCATGCTGCTCCAGCAGGAGCACTGTCACCATCAGCAGGTCATCAAAGTCCAGCGCATTGTTGTTGCGAAGCTCCTGGGCGTAAATCTCGTAAACCTCCGCCACCTTCTGCTCAAAGAAGCTGCCTGCGTCCCGGGCCATGGCTTTGGGGCCTAAGAGCTGGTTCTTGGCATTGGAAATGGCATTGAGGACACTGGCAGGCGTGTACTGCTTATCGTCCAGATTAAGCTTCTTCAGGGCGTTCTTGATGACAGCCTGGCTGTCAGAAGTGTCATATATGACGAAGTTCTTCTTGTAAAGCCCAGTGGCCTCGATTTCCCGGCGCAGGAAGCGGGCGCAGAAGGAATGGAAGGTGCTGAGCCATACGTCCTTGGCCGCCTCCCCTATCATCCTGTCCACGCGCTCCCGCATTTCCGTGGCAGCCTTGTTGGTGAAGGTGATTGCCAGGATGCTATAGGGTGCAGCCCCCTGGGCCAAAAGGTTTGCCACCTTGCAGGTAAGCACCTTGGTCTTGCCGGAACCTGCTCCTGCCATGATGAGGAGAGGCCCCTCCGTATGCTCGACTGCCTGCTTCTGTGCCGGGTTCAATCCGCTGAAAATATCCAATGTATCCTCCTATATTTGTTGGTCTTGCAAAATACTTCAAAACATAAATTTAAAGGCTGAAAATCGGCCCACCCAACGGGTGAGCCGATTTATATGCCTTGCTCAAATCTTCTCTTAGGAGCAGTTCCTTACTGCTTGATGCGCTTCACTGCCTCGGAAAGGGGCGGGATAATCTGCTTCTTGCGGCTCATGACCCCGGGCAGATAGATGTGGGTGCCGCTGGCATCCTTGTGGAAAGCCTCGCCAATGAGGGTCTTGGGAGAGCCTGCATAAAGGAGAGTGGTGGCTTCTTCCAGGATGTTGGTGACCATCACCAGACTCATGTCGAAGCCTTCCTTATCGCAGATATGGCCCATAGCCTCAATGAGCTGGGGTTCCAGATCCAGCACTTCCTTCTCGTCCATGACAGAAATCTGGCTGACGATGATGCGGTAGTCGCCGATGCGGAACTCCTTGAGGTCGTTCCTGGCAATCTCGGAAGGAGTCATATCGCCGATGCCGGAACCTGCCTTGAGCATTTCCAGGCCGTACTCATTGATGTCCACCCCGGCAATCTCAGCCAGCCGCTTGGCGGTCATCTTGTCATACTCAGTGCAGGTGGGAGACTTGAAGAGCACCGTGTCGGAAATAATGGCGGAAAGCAAGAGGCCGGCAATGGAAGCAGGAATGTCAATATCCCTGTGCCAATGCATATTGGCCACGATGGTGGCTGTGCAGCCCACAGGCTCTGCATGGGTGTAGATGGGCTCGCTGGTCTGGATGCCGCCCAGACGATGGTGGTCGATGATCTCCATGATCTTGGCTTCTTCGATGCCCTCTACGGCCTGGCCGCGCTCGTTGTGGTCCACCAGGATGACCCGCTCACGCTCGGAAACCATGAGACGGTCACGGCTTACCAGGCCCACGATATGGCCATTTTCCACCACGGGGTAGTTGCGGTAATTGTTCTCCTCCATGGCCCCTTTGATATCAGAGAGCAGGTCCATAGGCTTGAAGCACACGGGATTGTCGTGCATGATGCGACGGATGGGCACGCACTGGTTGATCAGGCGGGCCACTGTATAGGTGTCGTAAGGAGTGGAAAGCACGAACACATTGCGCTCCTCAGCTTCCTCGATGACATCAGCGGAAACGCGGCCATTGCCGGTGACAATCAGGCAGGCAATGCCCTGCTTCACGCAGTCGATGATGGTCTCATCGTGACGATCGCCAATGAGGACAATGTCGTGCTCCTTGATGACGCTCTTGATGGTGTTGAGGCTGCCGGCAGCAATGCGCACATTGCCCTTAATGAACTCGCCTTCCTCACCGGACACCAGCACCTGGCTGTCCGTAGCCTGGATGATGTCGCGATAGCGCACCCGCATATTGGCCAGATTCTGCATGCCCAGTTCCTGGAAGTAGCGCTGAGCCAGATCGCTGACGGTGACGATGCCCACCAGCACCCCTTTGCTGTCGGTGACTGGCACGGACTTCAAATCATGCTCCCGCATGACCTCACCCAGATGGCGCAGAGTATCATGCTGCTTCACTACGATCTTGCAGTCGATGGTGATATCCTTGACCCGGGGATAAAGGTCGGTGAGCAAAAGGGGCTCCTCCACCTGGAAATGCTCCAGGGCGTACTTGGTCTCTGCATTGATCTTGCCAGCACGGGCAGCCACTACGTTCTCACCCAGTGCCTGCTTGAGATGTGCATAGCCGATAGCCGAGCAGATGGAATCCGTATCCGGATTGCGATGCCCGATGGTATAGATTGGTTTCGTGCTATTCATGAAAAAAAAATCCTCCTCTTGTCTGATGCCGTCAACAGCCCCGACTCTTATAGCATGTATACATTATAACGCTAGAATGCCCATCTTGTCGACAGATAAAATGGGTTTGTATGTGTCAATGATATCTCGGTAAATCAGACCAGCGATTTGATTTGACAACTCCGGCTTAAAGTATTAAAGTATAGCCAGACAATCACATACACGGGAGCTCGCAGACGGGCTGAGAGGAAACTATGCGTTTCGACCGCACCTGATTTGGATAATGCCAACGTAGGGAAGCAGGAATAGCGATATTTCAAGGGACTATCCAACTTTAGCCGGATAGTCCCTTTTCGTTTGCCCTTTCCCTCCCCAACACAAGGAGGAATCACCATGCAAAATTGTCAGATGACACAATCACCCAAACGGACCTCACTTTGGGCCAACGGCCTGATTTGGTTCGGCGCTGCCCTTTCCATTGCCGAGATACAGACCGGCACTTTCCTGGCCCCTCTGGGCTTCGGCCAGGGGATGCTGGCGATTTTCATGGGGCATCTCATAGGCTGCGCCCTGCTCTTTGGGGCAGGGGTCATAGGCGGCAAAGTGAGGAAAAGTTCCATGGAAGCTGCCAAGATGACCTTTGGCAGCAGGGGCGCCCTGCTCTTTGCAGGGCTCAATATCCTGCAGCTTTTGGGCTGGACGGGCATCATGATCTATGAAGGGGCCCTGGCTGCCGGGGGGCTTTTAGGAGCAGGCCATGAGCTCTGGTGCCTGCTGATAGGACTGCTCATCATCCTGTGGCTGGCCATTGGCCTGGAGAATCTGAGCAGGCTGAACGCCCTGGCCATGGCGGCCCTGCTGCTGCTCACCCTGCTGCTCAGCAGCAATCTCGCCAGCGCCAGCGGGGCTGCCCCCCTGCCTGCCGAAGCCATGAGTTTCGGCCTGGCCCTGGAGCTTTCCATTGCCATGCCCCTTTCCTGGCTGCCCCTTATCAGCGATTACACCCGCAAGGCCCAAAAGCCTGTCAGGGCAGCGGCGGTGAGCACCATCGTCTACGGTCTGGTGAGCTCCTGGATGTACCTCATGGGCCTGGGGGCCGCCCTGGCTTTCGGGGAGGCGGATATCGCCCAAATCATGCTGAAGTCCGGGCTGGGGCTGGCGGGCCTGGCCATCATCCTCTTTTCCACCGTCACCACCACTTATCTGGATGCCTATTCTGCAGGAGTGTCCGGCGAAGCCCTGTCCTCCAAAGCAAAGGGAAAAGCCCTGGCCATAGCTGTCACCCTGCTGGGCACAGGTGGAGCCATCTTCCTGCCCCTGCTGGATTTCACGGATTTCCTCTACTTCATCGGCTCAGTCTTTGCCCCCATGATTGCCGTACAGCTGGTCAATCATCTCATGGCCTCCCGCAACTATGAGACAAGTCTTTTCTGCTGGTCCAATCTGCTGGTGTGGCTGGCCGGTTTCCTCCTCTACCGCTTCCTGATGGAAACTGACCTGCCCATAGGCAGCACTCTGCCGGACATGCTGCTCACCATGTGCCTCAGCGCTGCTGCCATTGTCCTGGGCAACAGGCAGAAGGAAAAAGAGGAGCCTGCTACCCTGTAAGGAAATATCCTCCAATGTGAGATTGAGGCTCCTGGCTGAAGGAGCAAGCAAATGCGCTAAAAAATCACCTTGCCAAACTCTCGGCAAGGTGATTTTTCTTTCTCATATTTGTCAAAGCACGTTAGGCTGCTTGGAGCATTTTGTTCTTTTCAAATGCACCCGACCCTGGTTCCGCGCTTTGGATCAGGCAGTCATTTGTGAAGGCCTTCATTGCCTTGACGACGTCATCACTTCTTGTGCTTGAAGGCAGCCATGCCTGCGTAGACAGCGCTTTCCCCCAGTTCTTCTTCTATGCGCAGCAGCTGGTTGTATTTGGCCACCCTCTCAGAGCGTGAGGGGGCTCCTGTCTTGATCTGATCCGTATTGAGGGCCACTGCCAGGTCTGCGATGGTGGTATCCTCTGTCTCACCGCTGCGATGGGAGACTATGGCCGTGTAACCTGCCTGGTGGGCCATCTTGATGGCTTCCAGCGTCTCGGAAAGGGTGCCTATCTGATTCAGCTTGATGAGGATGGAGTTGCCGCTGCCGCCTTCGATGCCTTTCTTCAGCCGCTTGGTGTTGGTGACAAACAGGTCATCTCCCACCAGCTGCACCTTGTCGCCCAGATCCCTGGTCATCTGCTGCCAGCCTTCCCAGTCCTCCTCATCCAAACCGTCCTCGATGGAGTAGATGGGATACTTCTCCACCAGGGATTTCCAGTGAGCAATCAGCTCGGCAGAGGTGAATTCCCTGCCGGACTTGGGCTGCTTGTAATGTCCCTTGCCCTTTTCGCTTTTCCATTCAGAGCTTGCGGCATCCATGGCCAGGACAAAGTCCTTCCCGGGCTCATATCCTGCTTCGCGTATGGCCTGCAGGATGTGCTCGATGGTGTCCTCATCAGAGGAAAGGTCAGGGGCAAAGCCCCCCTCATCGCCTACGGAAGTAGCCTTACCCTCTTTTTTCAGCAGGGACTGCAGGGCGTGGAAAACCTCCGTGGACCACCTGAGGCCCTCACGGAAAGTAGGCGCTCCTGCAGGCATGATCATGAACTCCTGGGTATCCACTGAATTTGTGGCATGGGCGCCGCCATTCAGGATATTCATCATGGGCACAGGCAGATGGTTGCCGGCAAGGCCTCCCAGGAAGCGATACAGGGGAATATCCTGGGCGGCAGCAGCTGCTTTGGCTGCGGCCAGGGATACTGCCAGAATGGCATTGGCTCCCAGCTTTGACTTATCTTCTGTGCCGTCCAGAGCCAGCATGGCGGCATCCACGCCGTAGATATCCGAAGCATCAAGGCCTGCCACCGCCGGGGCAATCTTCTCATTGATGTTCGCCACCGCCTGGGACACGCCCTTGCCGCCGTATCTATCCTTGTCACCATCCCTGAGCTCCAAAGCTTCGAACTCGCCAGTGGAAGCACCGCTGGGAGCCGCCGCCCTGCCAACTGAGCCGTCTGCCAGGGTGACCTCAGCCTCTACTGTAGGATTGCCACGGGAATCAATGATTTCCCGGCCAATGACCTGCATGATCTGTAAATAATCTTTCATGGACTTTGCCTCCTCTCAATCATGATATTATTATAGCCCAGATTAAATGATATTGCAAGTCATTATCATTTAATCTGGGCTTTCACGGACACGCCGTGGATTTATGCCATTCGCACCGTTTTTCCAAAATGAGGCTGCTGCGCGTTCATTATGGTGCAGTAGCCTCATCGATACTGTCGTCAGTTGGTGATGCCGGGGCGGGTCATCTGCTCGGGGGACATGATATGGTTGAGCTTCTCCTCCGGGAGGATGCCCTTTTCCAGGATGATTTCCCTGATGGGGCGGCCCGTGTTGTAGGCTTCCTTGGCCAGCATGGCGGACTGCTCGTAGCCGATGTGGGGAAGAAGCGCCGTCACCACACCTACGCTGTTATCCACCCACTTCTGGCACTGCTCCCTGTTCGGCTCCATGCCCTGGAGAAGCTTGTCCACGAAGGTGCGGCAGCCGGCGGCGATGTAGTTCATGGAGCTGAAGAGATTGTAGGCCATGATGGGCTCCATGACATTCAGCTCCAGCTGGCCGTTCTCCACACCCAGGGTCACGGCCAGGTCGTTGCCGATGACCTGGTAGCAGGCCTGATCCAGCACCTCGGCGATGACGGGATTCACTTTGCCGGGCATGATGGAGGAGCCGGGCTGGCGCTTGGGCAGGCTGATCTCGGCAAGGCCGCAGCGGGGGCCGGAAGCCATGAGACGGAAGTCATTGGCCATCTTGATGAGCACCAGGGCCGTGTTCTTCAGGGCAGAAGACACATCCACGAAGCCATCGGTGTTGTTGGTGGCATCAATGATGTTGGTGGAGGTCTCGAAGTTCTCCCCGGTGATCTCCCGCAGCTTCCTGGCCACGGCCTTGATATAGGCAGGCTCGGCATTCAGTCCCGTGCCTACTGCCGTGCCCCCCATATTGATGAGGCGGATGCTGTCGATGGCCCACTCCACCCGGCGGATGCTGCGGCGGATGGCGGAGGCGTAGGAGCCCATTTCCTGGCCCAGGGTGATGGGCACTGCATCCTGCAAATGGGTGCGGCCCATCTTCAGCACGTCCTTGTACTCCTCGGCCTTCTGTTCCAAAGCGGAGGCCAGGTAATCAAGGGCAGAGGTGACCTTGTGGCTCTTGTAGGTGAGGCAGACCTTGATGGCCGTGGGCAGGGAATCGTTGGTGGACTGGGCCATGTTGGCGTGGTTGTTGGGGGAGATGATGTCATAGCGCCCCTTTGCCTCGCCGATGATCTCCAGGGCCCTGTTGCAGAGCACCTCGTTCATGTTCATATTGATGGAAGTGCCGGCGCCGCCCTGGATGGGGTCCACCGGGAACTGATCCATAAACTCGCCGTCGATGATTTCCTCGGCAGCCTGCACCAGGGCATTGCCTATTTTCCTGTCCAGACGCCCGGTTTCCATATTGGCCTGGGCAGCTGCCTTCTTCACCTTGGCCATGGATTTGATGAAGTCCTCATCCAGCTTCCTGCCGGTGATGCTGAAATTCTCGATGGCCCGCATGGTCTGCACGCCGTAATATACCTCATCGGGAACTTCCAGTTCGCCTAAGAAATCATGCTCTTTCCTCATTTTTATTTCCTCCCTATTTTGAAGAAAATTATTCTTCGTTGTAGACATATTATCATTGCACCAGGGAGAAGTCAATGGAAAAATGAAGAAATTTCTTCATGGAGTCTGCTTATGAAATTTTTTTGCTTGAATTGAATAAAATTATTCACTATAATTGATTATCAAAGGAAACCTCATCATCAGGAAAGGAGCATCCCATGCAAAAAAACGACGACGTCCTGGTCAGGATAGGAGAGCGCAGGGAAAGCCTCTCTGCCAAGCAGCAGAAGCTGGCTGATTTCATCCTGGCAAATTACAAGACGGCAGCCTTCCAGAACTCCACCAAGCTGGCCCGTATGGCGGGGGTGAGCGGCTCCACAGTGATACGCTTTGCCGAGGAGCTGGGCTACGACGGCTTCCCGGGGCTCCAATCAGCGCTGCACCGCATCCTGCAGCGGGAGATCAACACGGTGGATATGTTCCTTTCCGCGGACGAGGCCGGTGAGAACGGAACGGAGGAGAAACAGGGGAAGAAGGGCGGCTTTTTCCAGCCCTGCATAGATTCTCTACACAAGGCAGAAAAGTCCATTGACGAAGCGCAGGTGCTGCAGGCGGCGGAACTGCTTTCCCGGGCCAGGAACGTCTATATAGTAGGCTTCCAGGCCTCCGCCTTCCTGGCGGAATATATGTCCTATTTTCTTTCCCGCATCAGGCGCAACGTGTTCCGCATCAGTGGCTGGGGCAACTCCCTCTTTCCCCTGCTGCCCGAGGAAGGGTGGTCGGAGGACGCGGCCCTCATCTTCACCTTTCCCCGCTTCCCAGCCATGTCCTATGCCCTGGCCCAGTTCTTCCACGAGAAAGGCGTCCCCCTGGTCTGCGTCACCTCCATTCCCGCCAACAGGATCACGGAGCTGTCCGAGATTTCCATAGGCGTGGATATAGAGTACCGCACTTACGTGGACCACATGACCCCCGCCCTTTACGTGGCGGAAGCCATCGCCAAAAAGGTGGCCAAGCTCTCCCCCGAGACTTCCGTGAGACAGTTGGAGCTTTTTGAAAGCTTCACCAAAGGGACCCATGTCTTCACCTCGTGAAAGCAAAGGGATGTGCATGAGTGTAATTTCACTTATGCACATCCCCTTTTGTTTTTCATGCAGCTTACAATATCCCTGTCACCTGCGGAGAGGGCCACGGCAAAGGCGGTGAGCCGGATTATCTTGTCCTTTCAACCTTTTCTCCATAAATAGTCTTGAACTCGTCCTTCATCGAGATAGTATTCCAACCACGCTCAATAGCAAACTCTTTCAGCTTGCTGGATTTTTCTGTATTTCCCAACTCGCGCTCCGTATCGTCACAGAGCACGAAGAATGCCTCGCTGTTATAGGGATTATCTTGCAAGGTGTATTCCAACATACCACTGTCACCCATTGAATTTCCAAACGACAAAACCGGCTTCTTGCCAATTTGGTTCAGCAGTGAGAATATCTTCATAGTCTTGGCATTATCAACGAGAGGTTTGCCTGAAATGACTATCTTCTCCTGATGTCGGTCAAAGAAGTGATTACCGGCCTTATCTTTGCCCATTTTCGTAGAGGTAAACACAAAGTCTGAAGCAATAATTCGGTCTGGTTGAATAGGTATAACGCCTTCCACTAATTCCCGCGTGGTGAGGTATCCACAAGCCGAATCTATATACACGGCAAAGCCATTGTTCGCCAAATAAGAAATAATCTCTACCATGGGCAGATAAAAAGCCTCGCCACGTTTGAGATTTGATAAGCCTGTTTCATTGGTCTCCATGAACTCGCGAACATACTTCCTGTATTCTTCAGGTGTCATGCCCTCATAGGCCTTGGTCAGTCCTTTAAAATACAGTTTATCCTCCGCAGGTGTGAGTTTTTCCTTATTGTACACTTTAGGCTTAATCTTTTTTGCTAGAGCTAACAAATCCTTGGGCGGGGTATACGAATTATCTTCAAGGACACGATGGAGGAACATGACTTCCTGGAAATACAGTGGTGCAGTTTCGCAGTAAAATGTACCATCCATATCAAAAGTGGCAATACGATAGGCTGGAGGGATGAAGTTCTTGCTGATAGGATTTGTGGCCTCTTCTACGAATTTAACAATCTTCGCCTTAGTGGGCGAATCCTCATTCCAATACTTGAAGTCACTGGCATCCACAACGTTTATCGCTGCGATTTCGGCACGGCTAGCCGCTTCTCCCTGGGGCTGCCATAGTAGACATCCAAGACCAACAGCAGCTGCCATCAGCGTAACGCAGATTCTTCCGTGTCTCATGTTTAATCCTCCCTTTCCTTCTGCACCTTCAAATCCAGCACTGGCGTTCCATCCAGCACATCCACTCCTACTCCCCTATTCCTTCTAAGCCCCCCTTTTTCCTGCCATAGAACAGTAAAAGCCCCCACCGAATCGGCGAGGGCCATTTCTTCATGTTGTAATAGTTCGTGAGATCATCGAAGGTGTGATGCATGACATCTGCATCCTTCAGCACTTCATCAAATGGCTCATCTGTCAGCAGTTTATCATCATGATGGTATATAGCCGAGCAAATGCAATCAATTTCCTTTGGATCGGCCAAGGCATTTCTCAGCAGGATTTCTCTTGCCATGTCTGCGCCTCTATGTGCATGGTCATCATAAGTTCCATTGACATAATTCGCTTCAGAGTTACCCTATTCCTTTTTGTAAGTACTCGCATCATATTCTTTCAAAACGAGCTAAGGACCAAGCCTACAGCAAAATGATATACTCCCCCTATGAGAGACAGTGAAAAATAAAACTGTCATCATAGGGGGAGCATATCAGGTCTTTTTTCTACGGAAAACCAATATGTAGCCATCCAAACAACCTATCAGAAGGGCAGAAGCTCCATAACTCGAATCGTGTCGATAATATTGTGTTTATTTCCAGCTTCATTATCCATAAAATACCGCGTATGCTTAATAAACATATCAAATCCCAGCAAACAGATGAAATCTCCTGACAGCTCCATTTTGTAGGATAAATATCCGCCTTTATAATATTCCCGTCACATACTGTACCAAAAGAGACATGCAGGCCACTGCCGCCCAGCAGCAGAAGCCCAGGGCGATAGGGGCCAGGCCGTGGCGCACGAGTTCCATCAGCCGGGTATTGAGGCCGATGGCGCACATGGCCAGCACGATGGCGAACTTGCCCAGGCTGCCCAGGGCATGGGCAAGCTCTGAAGGCAGTACCCCTGTGGTATTCACGATGGAAGCCACCACGAACCAGAGGATGAACCAGGGGAAAATCTTCCCCAATTTGAAGCCCTGTCCCTGGCCTGCCTTTTCCCTGGCCATGAGCAAGGCAAAGATGAGGCATACGGGCACGATCATCAGGGCGCGGGTCAGCTTCACGATGGTGGCAAAGCCGCCTGCTTCCTCGCTGTAGGAATAGCCTGCCGCCACTACGGAGGACGTATCATTCACCGCCGTACCGGCCCACATGCCGAAGCCGAAGTCCGACATATTCATCAGATGCCCCAGAAAGGGGAAGATGAACACCGCCAGCACATTGAACAGGAAGATGGTGGAAATGGAAAAGGCGATGTCCTTGTCCTTGGCCCCGATAACCGGCGCCACTGCCGCAATGGCCGAGCCGCCGCAGATAGCCGTACCTGCGCCGATGAGGGTGGTAGTGCTGCGCTCCAGATTCAGCAGTTTTCCCACGGAAAGGGCCACGGCAAAGGCGGTGAGCAAGGTGAATATCATCCTGACAGGGACTGGGAGCCCACCTCCAGCACATGGAACAGATTCATTTCAAAGCCCAGCAGGATGATGGCGTACTGGAGGATTTTCTTCCCCGTGAAGGCAATGCCCGCCTCCACCGCCTGGGGACGGCGCAGCCCAGCAAAAATCATGCCCAGCAAAATACCAAACACCGGCCCGCCCACAATGGGAAACTCCTGCCCCAACAGCCAGGCCGGCACCGCAAAAACCAGGGCAAAGAAAATGCCCCGGAGATGTTCTTTCTTCATAAAGGTTCCCCCTTGCAATATCTATTGACAAGGGCTATCTTAGCATTTCACGTTTAATCCTGCAAGTTTTGGGAAGAGGAATCGAGGACGGCAGCCTCATAAGGCTCACCGTCCCCCATATACAATTCAAACGAAACTTTCGCCTGGTCTACCACACCAACAAACACCTCACTCCCACCCTGAAGATGTTTATGGAAATCTGCCATGAACATGCAGAAAAGTTCCCTTTATGAATCATGATAGCAAGGCGTTATATTTCCATCAGGCCGCCTGCCGCAGCATGTTCTGGAGTTGCTTCAACGCCTCCAGTTCACTGGCATCTTCATCATAAATCTGAATCAGTCATGGTCTGACTTCAATCCCGCTCCGCACATGGAGATCAAGGCCTCTTGGGGTTGACCGTATTTCTCGCAATAGTGCTCATATCCTGCATAGACGGCAGCGGTAGTATGTTCACAGTAAATGCCCCGGCGAGCAATCTTTTCTCTGGCGGCGAGAATCCTGTCCTCGGGAATAGTAATTCCCCGAACCTTATGCCTGTAGATATACTCAAGTATTTCCGCACTACGTAGGGGCAGACCAATGGCTATGCCCTCCGCCATGGTAGGTGCAACAGGCGCTGCTGTAATATCCTTGTCTCCGTTTTCCATGGCCTTCACAAAAGGCTGACAGAACTCGCTCTGCACGATTATCACTTGCGGCATACGTTCTATAACACCGCTTGCCAACAACTCTTCCAGACCTTTCATAACACCGATGAAAAGGGTGCCATTGCCCAGAGGAACAAAAATATGCTCAGGCATGCGTCCCAACTGCTCATAAGTCTCATAGATATAAGTCTTGGTGCCTTCGTAGAAAAAGGGATTGTACACATGGTTGGCATAGTACACTCCTTCACGTTCCACCTTTTCCCAACAAACCTCGGCACAGTGGTCACGGCTGCCCGGTACTATGTTAGCTTTAGCCCCATGGGCCTCAATCATGCGGATTTTTTTATCCGAGGTGCCCTCTGGCACAAAAATCTCGCACTCAATTCCCACCCTGTTGCAATATGCAGCCACGCTGTTGCCCGCATTGCCACTGCTGTCCTGCACCACTGACTTTATGCCCAAAGACTTGATATAGGAAACAAGCACCGCTGCTCCCCTGTCCTTAAAAGAAAGCGTAGGCATAAAATAATCCATCTTGAACAGTGTATGCTTATCATAGGGGATGATAGGGGTCATGCCCTCGCCCAAAGTGACCTGCCGCCAGGTTTCATCTGCCAGGGGCATGAATTTCCTATAGCGAAACAAGCTCCAGGTATTTTTATCTATCAGAGCAGGATCATACTTCGGCACCTGACACTCAATTTTCCACAGGCCTCCGCAATCACACTTCATTTTTTTGGTGTTTACTTCCTCAGCATGTCCGCATTTTGCACAAACAAATTTCATTATCCTCGTCTCCCTTCTGGCACATATAATTCGACTTTACGAATTTCTTTTCCTTTTCAGTCTGCTATCAAGCCGCGTTCCTCTGCTACTGCCTCTATTTCCACCAAAGCTCCGTAATGCATTTTTCCTGTCGGCACCACCACTCTGGCTGGCTTATGATTGCCAAAGAATTCAGCATAGACCTTGTCAACTTTATCCCAGCACTTTATATCCGATACATATATATGTACTGAAACCACCCTGTCACGAGCAAGCCCTGCTCCCATCAGTACCTTGTCAAGGTTCTGCAGAGACTGACGAGCCTGCAATGCTGCATCTCCCTCCACCAGTTTACCCGTGACAGCATCTATAGGGAGCTGACCGGAAATGAAAAGGAGACCTCTGGCGTACACGCCGGGAGAATAATGACCATTGGCCTTGATATCTGCGGGATGTACCATTTTCATGAAAATCGTCCCTCCTTATATATATTTATATTTTATATAAAAAAATATATGAAATGAGTAAAATTTTAGGACACCTCTGGTGTCCTTGGGGAATAGTCCCCCCTTATCAGCGCTTGCCACGCACTTCATCAAGATAGCTGTAAACTGTCACCCGGTTCACTCCCAGTCGCTCTGCCACTTGGTCAATGCTTCCCTTAAGCTGGAAGATCCCCCGGCTTTCCATAAAGCGGATTTTTTCTATGCGTTCCTCCCTGGAAAGAGATGTCACATCCGAACCGGACAGGATATTGTCAATCAGGGATAGTACCATTTCCTCCACCCGACGTCCTCTACCCTCAGTCTGGATGACAGGCTGAAGCTGGGGCAGGAAATTCTTCAGGTATTCTGCCTGTTGTTGCATGCGAGTCATATCAAGATTGATACACAAGGCCCCCACCAAATTTCCCTCTCCATCACGTATCAGCGACGAGGAAGTGCGAATCAGCTTACCTTTTTTGTGAAAGAAATCGTTAGCCACAAAATCGCTATCAGCCCCTTTTTCCATGGCATTCTTCACGAAATGCTCAAAGCCCTGACCGACTTCCCTGCCTGTCACTGTACCATTTGCCACGTAGACTACACTATGCTCTGGGTCAGAAAGGTCATGAAGCACCACCTCACATTCCTCACCAAAAGTAGCCGCCAGCATATCTGCCACGGGTATGTAGGCCTTCAATATAGGGTTCATCTCCGCACCTCCTTTGCGTTGATTGTATTGTATAATATTTTATATGATATATCAATACATATATTTTTTTATAAGGACATTGTTCAAATTTTGCCGAAGGCAAAATCTCCAATTGGCCTTTTCCCACAGGGACTAGCTTCGCGTCGCACGAGGCGGGAGATATTAGCTCACCGCCTGTTATGACATTAGCCCCCCCACCTATAGAGGTGGGGGACATCTTCTTCCGAGTTATATATATTCCCAAAAGACAAAGACATTCATAAAATCTCAGTTTTGGCAGTTATTATCTTTATTTTGACATATGACAGAAAAAGGCTATAATAATATTATGACATATGTCGAAAAGGAGGCTTTTATGAGCAGGCCCACAAAAGTAAAGCGCATCCATGCTCTGCCCGCTGTTTCGCGCTTCGTCCCCGAAGGAGCAGACGCCAATCCGCCTGTTGCCATCACCCTGGAGGAATATGAGTGCCTCCGGCTGATGGATTACGAGGGTATGACCCAGGAAGAATGTGCCCGGGTCATGGGGGTGGCCCGCACCACGGTGCAGGCCCTCTACGTCACAGCCCGCAAGCGCATTGCCGGCTGCCTGGTGGAGGCCAGGCCCCTGCTTATCCAGGGGGGGAGCTTTGAGCTGTGCCGTGGCTGCTCCCAGGCCCCTCCCCTCAGTCGTTCATTACAGAAAGGAAGCGGAAGCATGAAACTTGCAGTCACCTATGATAACGGACAGATTTTCCAGCACTTCGGCCACACCGGCCAGTTCAAGGTTTATACCATCGAAGACGGCGCCATCAAGGAATCCCACGTGCTTGACAGCAATGGCGCAGGCCACGGCGCCCTGGCCACCCTCCTGCAGGAGGAGGATATCGACACCCTGATCTGCGGCGGCATCGGCGCCGGTGCCCAGAATGCACTGGCCAGTGCGGGCATAACCCTTTACGGCGGCGTACAGGGCGATGCTGATGCAGCCGTAAATGACTTCCTGGCGGGCAAGCTGGCCTATGACCCGGCTGTGCGCTGCGACCACCACGACCACGGCGAGGGCCACACCTGTGGCAGTCACGGTTGCGGCGGTCACGGGCATGGCCATATGCACATGCATGGCCACGGCTGCGGCCATGGTCATGGCGGACACCACTAAGCAACAACTTTGAAGGACCAGGCAATCAAATACACGGTAACTAGCAGAGGGGCTGTTGCACGTTTTGATTACGTGCAACAGCCCCTTGCTATGCTGCTTATCTGCTTTCTATCCCCACTATCTCATACTCCCCATCCTTCATTGCCGCAAAAATCTCTTCATCAGTCACTTCCCTGGTCATGGTTAGGCGGGCCTCATGGCGGTGAAGGTTCACCTCAGCGGCAGCACCATTGATGGCATTGAGCATTTCTTCCACGCGGATTTTGCAATTTCCGCACATCATGCCATTGACCTTGATGATTTTCTCGCCAATAACCTTGCCCTGCAGTTCCTTTTTGGGGGGAGCTGCTATTTCGCCGCCACCGCAGCAGCCGCCTTCTCCCCGCCAATGCTTGATGACACCTTTCAACGCAAAGCCAAGGGCAATGGCCAGCACCAGTCCCACTATAAATGTTGCAGTATTCATGTCCAACCTCCATTGATTATTATTATCACATAGACTCAATATAATCTCCTTGAGAAGCCTTGTCAATAGCGTCCGGCCATTTTGCTTTGATTTCGGTAAACCATATATTTCAAAAGAGTTGACAATAGAAAATGAGAGGAGTATTGTGTATAACGTAATCTTTTGTAAAGGAAGTAATCAATATGCAGAAACATACCCAGACCCAAGGGAGGACGTCACTATGATATGGTATCCCTATGAACAGATGAAGACCATGAAAGCCCCTTATGAGATTGTCGATGCAGAAGGACCGTATCTTTATACCAAAGATGCGAAGCTGCTGGATTCCATCTCCTCCTGGTGGAGCGTGATCTACGGCTACCGTCAGCCTCAGATTACGGCAGCTATCTGCAAACAGGCAGAAAAGTTCTCCCATGTGATGCTGGGGGGACTTACGCATAAGCCCGTGGAGGAATTGTCGGAGAAGCTTGCCTCCTGGCTGCCTGGGGATCTGGATTACTGTTTCTTCTCAGATTCCGGCAGCGTGGCCGTGGAAGTGGCTCTGAAGATGGCTCTGCAATATTATGTGAACCGCGGTGAGACCGGGCGCAAGACCATACTTGCCCTGGAGCATGCTTACCACGGCGATACTTTCAAGACCATGGCCGCAGGTGATGATGAAGACTATCATTTCATCTTGCAGGTCTATGGCGAGAATCCCTATGTCAGGCATATTCCCACGGAGATCCCTGCCCTGGAGGACGTCTTCGCGCGCTGCCATGAGGAGCTGAACTGCTTTATAGTGGAGCCCCTGCTGCAGGGAGCCGGCGGCATGCGCATGTATGACATAGCCTTCCTGCAGCGGGCCCGGGAGCTTTGCGATGAATACGGCGTGCTGCTCATCTTCGATGAGGTGGCCACAGGCTTCGGCCGCACCGGCCACCGCTTTGTGGCTGATGTGGTCCTGCCGGATATCCTGGTGCTGGGCAAGGGTCTTACCGGCGGCCATATCGGCCATGCGGTGACCGTGGCAAACAAGAAAGTCTTTGACGCCTTTTACGATGAGGCGCCGGAAAAAGCCCTTATGCACGGGCCGACCTTTATGGGCAATGCCCTGGCCTGTGCGGCGGCCAAAGCCTCCATTGAACTTTTTGACCAGCTGAATGTCCCTGCCAGGGTTGCCCATATAGAGGAGGTTGCCCGGCGGGAATTGGGCGGCTTCACTGACCCCCGCATCCGGGAAGTGCGCATCATGGGGGGCTGCGCCTGCATCGAGGTCTATGACGCCAAGCTCCTGGCAGGCTACCAGCAATTCGCTTATGAACGAGGCGTCTTTGCCCGCCCCTTCCTGACGTATCTCTATGCCATGGTACCATACATACTCACAGATGAAGAGTTGATTCACATCTTCTCTGTCATGAAGGAATGGTTCAGGAGAGGCTGACAGGGCTTTTCAGGGGATCATTCCACCACGACAGTCAACCTAATAATACACCATAGTTAACAAGGAGACAAGAAATGAAGCATCTTACTGTTCGTGAAATCGTCTTATGCGGCCTGTTCATCGCCCTTATCACCGTTGGCACCTTTATCCGCATCCCGGTGGGTACGGATGTCTATACCCTGCAATTCATGTTCACACTGCTGGCAGGGCTGGTGCTGGGGGCCCGTCTGGGAGCAATTGCCGTAGGCTCTTATGTCCTGCTGGGGCTGGTGGGGGTGCCGGTCTTTGCCTCAGGCGGAGGCCCGGCCTATCTCCTGCAGCCAACTTTTGGCTACCTGCTGGCCTTTATCCTGCAGGCCTGGTTCTGTGGCTTCTATAGCCGCCGCTCCCATGATATTTCCTTCCGCAGCCTGCTGGCAGCGAATTTAGGCGGCATGGCCATCGTCTATCTGATTGGCATCAGCTGGTTCTATCTGGCCTCCAATTTTTTGGCAGACGCCCCCATCCCCCTTTGGACAGCCATCCTTTACTGCGGCATCCTGCAGGCGGTGCCGGATTTCCTCCTATGCCTGGCTGCGGCGGCCGTCGGCCTGCGCTGCTGGCAAAGCGGTGTCTGGGTAGAAGAAGCCAGGGCTGAGGCCGAGCACAAGGAGGTATGCGCATGAGCCGGAATCTTTTCGTCACGGCCACGGGGACGGAGATTGGCAAGACCTATGTGGCGGGGCTTATTGCCAAGACTCTTCAGGAAGCCGGCCTGAAGGCTGCCTATTACAAGGCGGCCATGAGCGGCAGCCAGCGCCGCCCGGACGGCACTCTGATTCCTGGCGATGCCCTGTTTGTCAAGGAGTTTGCCCATCTTTCCCAGAGCCTTGAAAGCATGTGTCCCTACGTCTACGAACACGCCGTATCCCCCCACCTGGCCTCCCGCCTGGAAGGTAATCCCGTCTCCATGGAGGTGGTGGAAAAGACCTTTCAAAAGGTCAGCCGCGAATACGATTACGTGGTGGTGGAAGGCAGCGGCGGCATTACCTGCCCCCTTGGCTATGATGAGGAACACATACAGCTGGAAGATGTTGTCCGCCGTCTTGGCCTGCCCAGCGTGATGGTGGCTGACGCAGGCCTTGGCACCATCAATGGGGTAGTGCTGACTTGCGAATACATGAAGCAGCGAAATCTGCCCCTGAAAGGCATCATCTTCAACAATTTCCATGCAGGTGATGTGATGGAGGAGGACAACCGGCGAATGTGCGAGGAAATGACCGGCCTGCCAGTGCTTGCCTGCGTCGCCCGGGGAGACAGGGCGCTTCCCGGCCTTGAGGCAGAAAAACTTGCAGCGCTTTTCGACTGACTGAATCTATACGAGGTGCATATCCATGAAAATAACTAACCTTTCCGCTTTGGCCAAAGAAATAATCGAGGGCGCAAGACTGAAGCCTGAGGACGACCTTTCCCTGCTGCCTGAGGCTCCCCTGGAGGAGCTTCAGGCAGCAGCCAGTGAAGTGCAGGGTGCTTTCTGCGGCAATCATGTGGATCTGTGCACCATCCTGAACGGACGCAGCGGCAGGTGCAGCGAGGACTGCAAATACTGCGCCCAGGCCGCCTGCCACCATACGGGCATTGAGGAATATGCTTTTTTGCCAACGGAGAAAATCTTAGAAAATGCCCGGGCCAACCAAAGGGCCGGGGTGAACCGCTTTGCCATCGTCACCTCCGGCAGAGCCTTGCAGGGCAAAGAGTTCGATCTGGCCATTGCGGCTTATGAAAAAATGAGGGACACCCTTTCTATTGATCTCTGCGCCTCCCATGGCATCATCGGCAGGGAGCAGTTCCGCCGTCTGAGGAAAGCCGGCGTCACCAGCTACCATCATAATATCGAAACCTCCCGCCGCTTCTTCCCCCATATCTGCACTACCCACACCTACGAAGACCGCATCAGGACTATCAGGATTGCCCAGGAGGAAGGGCTTTGCGTCTGCTCCGGCGGCATCATCGGCATGGGGGAAAACTGGCAGGACAGGCTGGATATGGCCTTTGAACTGCAGGCTCTGGGCATCGAGTCCATTCCCATCAACGCCCTGATGCCCATCCCGGGCACGCCCCTGGCAGAGCGGCAGCCCCTTGCCGGCGATGAAATCCTGCGTACCATTGCCATCTTCCGCCTTATCAATCCCACTGCCAATATCCGCCTGGCCGCAGGCAGGAAACTCCTGCCTGAAAATGGCGCCACGGCTTTCCTGCACGGAGCCTCAGCCTCCATCACAGGCAATATGCTGACCACCTCTGGCACCACCATCAAAGAGGACAGGGAAATGCTGAGGCGCCTGGGGCTGACCAATGATGTGCAAATGGACCAGGTATAATAGATTTTCAACTAAAAAGCAGCTCATAGTCCAGGTGTTATCCCGGCCTATGGGCTGCTTTTTCACACACGCCAATATTTCCATCAGGCTGCCTGCCGCAGCAGGTCCTGGAGCTGCTTCCACGCCTCCAGGTCACCGGCGGCTTCATCCTCGTCATAAAGCTGCACCAGCATGGGGAGGCTCACGCCTGTGTAGACAGTGGCGCGTTCGCTTATGCCCAGGCGCTCAAGCTGCAGCCTGGTCTCGTTGTAGGCCGTAGAGCCGAAGCTATCGGCCAGCACCAGATAGACCTCGCTTGGATTCTGCTCCTCGCAGGCTTTGAGGTATTCCTTCAGCAATTCAGAGGTCTGCAAATGAGTGGGGTGCTGGAAGCAGAAGGCCTCGCAGGTGGGTCTGCCCACATACTCCCCCAGCGCTTCTTTCAGAACAGCAGCAAGAGAACCGTTTGATACGATAATGGTCTTCATAGAAATCGTCCTTTCAAAGTTTCAAAGTTGTTTCATTATCAAAGTTTCCTGCATCCGGATGCTGTCTTTACCTGTATTCTAACAGGGAGGAAAAGCCGTCACAAGGGAAAAAGAACAGATTTTGTTATTTCGGCTCAGAAAAACGGTTGTTTTGTTATCTTTTACAGGTAAAATATGTAAATATAACAAGAAAACATAACAAAATCTGTTCTTTTATGGTATGATGGAAAAAACAAACTTGAAAGGATTGGCAGCCATGAAGGCATCAGCAAGGCGCGAGGAGATACTGAAGTACCTGCAAGCCCACCAGACAGGCTATACGGCAGAGCTGTGCCGGGAGCTGAATGTTTCCGCCATGACCATCCGGCGGGATTTCGAGGTCATGGCAGGACAAGGGCTGGTCACCCTCATTCGGGGCGGGGCAGCCCTGAACCACGGCACCTCTGTGGTCTACAGCCTGAAACTCAGGCAGACCCATCTGCCCTTGGAAAAGCAGCGCATCGCCCAGCGCTGTGCGGACATGGTCTGCGAGGGCAATTCCGTCTTTATCGACTGCGGCTCCACCGCCGAGCGCATAGGAGAGGCCCTGAGGGGCAAGAAGAACATCACCGTGCTGACCAATTCCCTGGACACAGCCCAGGTGCTCAGCACCGCCAAAGGCATCAAGCTCATCATGGTGCCCGGTGAATTCAATGAAGCCATCCGGGGCTTCACGGGCCTTTTGACCACGGATTTCATCCAAAGGTTCCGCATCGACTACATATTCCTGGGGGCCAACGGCATTGACGCCTCCCACGGCATGACCGTGCCGGACTATGCAGATGCCGAAACCAAGCGGATGCTCATCCGCCAGTCCCGCCATGTGATAGTGGCTGCCGACCACGCCAAACTGGGCAGCAGCTATTTCGAGATAGTAGCCAGGCTCCCGGAAATCGAAGCCATCGTAACCGACAGCGACGCCGATGAAACCATCGTGCAGGAACTGCGGGCAGGTGGGACAGAAGTGATCTTGGTATGATGATGATGCGAAAAAGGAGCATGCAAGGGAGCATATAATGAAAAACACAAACGAAGCATGGCATGAATTATCTCCCCAGGAAATGCCGAAGCTGCAGCGGGCGCTCTTGCCGGAAGCCGGCTTTGTCCAGGAGGGTGATGAGCTCATCTTCCGTGAAGACCTGCTGGATGGGGCCTTTGAGCTGCTGGTGAAGGTTGGGCTTGAGGGAAAGATCTTTACTCTGCTGATGGACAAGGAAGCGGAGGCTCCCTATGTGCTCCATCTGGTGGAAAATGCAGCGGGAGCCTTTGTGGGCCAGGTGCGGGCAGCTTACGAAGGGGTGCTGGCCCGGCTGGGGGAAAAATGCGGTGAGCATGGGGCTTTCCACGGGCGCTATGTGGAGGAAGTGCTGCGCTATGCCCGAGAGAAGTACGGTGATGAGATCGAATATCCCTGGGAAGATACTGATGCAGCAGTGGTGCGCTGCCAAGCCACCAGGAAATGGTATATGCTCCTGATGAAGATCCTGCCTGTCAAGATCGGCCTTGGGGGGAAAAATCCCATCCGTGTCATGAACCTCCACGGCACCGCAGAGCAGGTGGCGGCATTAGTCGATAACGAAAGGTACTTCCCCGGCTGGCACATGAACCGCAAGTACTGGTACACAGTCTGCCTGGACGGCTCTATTCCCTTGGAAGAACTGCGGCAGCGGATTGACGAGAGCTACGCCCTGGCGCAGACCAAAAGCAGGAAGAAATAGCCAAATAAAAAGGCGCTGTGATGAAATGCGAAAGCATTTTATACACAGTGCCTTTTAATTGCGTAATTTTGTATTTCTGCTCCCCAACCTTCCTATGTTTTTAACGAAAGATCACATCACATTCGAACATCCTAAGCCATGGGTTCTTGACGGTAAAATCTGCAGGAATATTGGGCATATGCTTCCTGGCGAAATCCTGCATAAGCTCTGTGTTGCGCTTTTCCGCAAAAGCGAGCTTGTCATCCAGTTTGTAGTAATACTTATAGCTGCCAAAGTTCCGCACCAGTTCCGTGCCTACATGTGAGCGCACATTGGCCTGATAAGCCCAGTCGTCCAGATAACGCACCGCAAGCAGGTGATCCTTGGCAGCGTCGGTCATTTTCCCCGCCAGCATCCCCGTACCCAAGGCAAAGCCAGTGGAGTTGGTGGCAGTATTCCAGCCGGAATACGTCTTGAGCTTGAACAGCAGGTTCTTTTGTTCCAAAATATTCAGCAAGGCATTGTCTGCGCCGTTGGCATACTTTATGTCTGCCACCCCCACAGGATGGCCGGCCTTGACAGCCTCTTCCACCATTTTGGCAAAGGCTTTTGTACCCTTATCCGCTTTCAAATCCGGCACAAAATCCGCCTCTGTAGGCAAGCCGTTATGGGTTTCAATGGTTATGCCTTTTTCCTCTGTATTGACAAGCAGCAGCAGGTCGGCCCGCTTGGGGGTTCTCACCTGCATCCCCCCGGCAATCTTCAGCGCGGCTTCTACAGATTTGGAAATCTTCTCATCGGAAAAATCCGGAACGGTGTCCCCGCCCTTGCCCGGAGCATAGCGAACACAGACAAAGGGGATATTACACGTCATATCATTGATAGCCCGGTTCAAAAGCAAAATGTTGAATTCATCAATCCCCGGCATGGATTGGAATTTGCTCTTGGGTAGGTTATTCTGCTCTGCATAAGTCAGAATCTCCCGATTTTCCCGATGGGTCTGGCACAAGGGAGCATTGTCATCTCTGCCCAAAATCAGATAATCGATGGTGCCCGCTGCCGTCATATCCATCAGCTCTTTGGTGGCAGCCAGATTTTTGGCCCGTCTGCCAAACCAATCCTTTTGGCACTCCTGGGGGATAGCTTTTTCGTATGCCTGCAAATCCCGCTCCTCTGCCGCAGAAAGCCTGCCTATTTCCCCCTTGTCCAGCAGACGGGTGTACTGGAAGATAGCAGCGCCGTACTGCTCATAATAGGCAGGCTCCTCGATATTGCCTGCCCATCCCTGAAATGGCGTACGCATAAGAGAATCAAAGACGTAGATATGCAGTTGGGGATTATCCTGCCGCAGCCGTTTGAAATTCTCCAGGCGTTCGGCAATCTTTGCCTGACTGACCTCATGCTTTCGCGAAGGTATCAGCCCCCCATAAAGCATGGAATCAGACGCTATAATAGCCGACTTTGCTTGGGATGCATTTTCCCGCAGCCATTGCCATAGTTCCTGCGGATGCCCCATGTTGGTGGCATTGCTCAAAAGCTCCTTGGGCGGCAACACCAGCTCATAGCCGGCTGCCTCCACCACTTCTACTGTCTGATGATAGGAAATCGGCCTATCATCATGAGGAATAAACAGTATCCTGCCTCCCGCCTGAGCAGAGCACCAGGGCAATAAAAGCACAGTCAATAAGAACATAAATATTATTTTCAACAATTCAACGCACCCCGTTTCATATCCTCCTTAGCGGGCATGACGGTGTCCCCGTCGTAAAGCGACAGGATGGGAATCCCTGTTACAGGATCCATACCGCTGTCCACTGATTCCCTTAGCATTCTCACCTTATGCCTCCGATGGCTATAAGGCCATCAATGCACCGGCCATTGTCTGTCTTATGCCACCAAAGATCATCCACTGTCACCCTGCGGGTATAGTATTTCAGCGCTCCCTCATCCCCCTCACCGGGAAACCATCTGCTGCTGGCTGCGTGGATGATATGCGGTTCGCCCCTGTCATCCTTACCCAAATACAACATGACATGGCCTTCGGAAAAGAGCAAATCGCCGGGGTGGCAGCTACCAATAACAGCCAGCTTGCCTTCACGGCTCAAATCTTCGATACCTTTGCGCATAGGCATGGCCCTTCTCTGCTCCACGGCATCGCCGGGAATATCAAGGCCGAAGCTGCGATAAACATCAGCGGTGAACAAGGAGCAGTCCACCCCTTCTTCCAGCCCGCACCAGCCATACAGCTCTCCCAAAAAGCGGAAGGACTGGCGCAGCACATTGTTTTCTGAATACGGCAGCCACCCCTTATGGACAGTCTCATCAGCAGGTATGCTGACCAGCTTTTCCGCGAATTTTCCCTCAACAGACACGGGCATGACCACCAGCCAGGTCCCATTTCTCCGGACTTCCGGCTTCTTCAAGGGCAGACGGGCACCCATCTGGAACAGCAGGGAGGAGCCATTTCCCATATTTATGCGCTTTTTGCCATCTGTAAAGACGAGAAAATCCTTTGGCGCTGCATATTCCAGCCACTTGGCATGGTCCACAAGCACAATCTCTTTTTTGTCCACCCAGCCCACATAATTCCTGAGCTGCACAAAGAAGTATTTTTTGTCCCGGCTCTCCGCCAGTACAGCCAGGGGCTCTGCCGGATAAAGAGTCAGCGCCTGGACCAGGTCATAATGGGTGTCGCGCGGGCCTTCATACCAGCCCTCACTTTCTGGCAGATAGCGCAGGTTCGCTCTGCAGGTAGTCAGGGCAAACTTCACGGCCTGTCTGGCCGGCAGGGACTCCGGCACACAGTTTTCCTCCACTTGCCGGTAGCGCTCCTTGGTCAGAGGCCTGCCGTTCTCATATATGTTCTCCGGCTCAAACCACAGGTAATTATCCCGTGACACCTTGATTTTTTCCCTGATATATTCTGCCGTCACTTCTGCAGGAAAACTTTCCATATCCACCAGCAGGGAGTTTTGGCGGCGCATTTCTTCCTGCAACTGTTTCAGTTCTGCCCCCGGCAGCTCTTTTTCACCTGCAGGATTCCGCTTTGTCCAATATGCAGCTGAACCGTATTTGCCCTGCATGTTCTGGGTTTCTCTGCCACCGGACAGATATTCTTCCAGGGTCAGCCCTTGCAAAAAAATCTTCCTGGCGGCCTCCCGGCCCACATAACGGCAGTGCCACGACTCATAATCGTAGCCAGTGATAGCCGATTTCCCCGGCGGATAGCGCAGGATAAAGCCGTGCTCGGCAAGACGCCTGTGCATTTTTTGATAGGGCGTCTCCCAGGTTCCATACACATCATTGGTAGGGCTGCCCTCTTTGACTATGGTAACATCCAGTGCCAATCCCGTATGATGCTCAGAGTAACCCGGGACAGCGGCATATTTCTTCACATAGTCCTCTCCCTCTGTCGCCCGCAGTTCCTCGATGAGTTCTCGCTGACGGGCTACACTGCGGTAGGCAGACTCCAGCTCTATCTGAATCCCCCTCTTCAGCAAGTCCTCCCGCAAGGACAGAAAATGCTTATATGTTTCTCTTTCAACCTGAAATTCCTTGCCAAAACAATTCTTGACCGTCACCAGGTCAACCTTTTCCTCATAATCATCGGGCAGTTTATTGGTCTTGTTCACCAGCAGCAGATTATCAGCCTCTGCGCCCTGGCCTGCGCCAGCATGCACCGCCTCAGCCGCCTCAACGTGACTATATCCTCCATCGTAAGCCAGCGGGCTGCACACTGCCCCCGCCAATAAAGTAGCAAGCAAGATTTTTTTCACACCAGTACCTCCTGCACAATTTCCAATCCTCAAAAATCAAAACGTATCAAGAAAGGCTGCGATCTTCTTGAAAATATTTTCTCATCCTTCCCTCAAGGGAAGCAAATGCCCGGCTCCATCCGGCAAAACTATTTCCTTCCGGCTGCTGCCAATGTGATCGACAATATATCTGGCACTTTCAACCTCTGCCATAGTATCGGCCTTTCCGTGAATAATCAAGATTTTCGGCGAAGCCCTGTCATATTCCAGAAAAGCACCTCCGAGTTCAAGATACAATCCATTTTCCCATAAATGTAAATGCGATTACGTAAAACGCCTGCGGCCCCAAGTACGCAGGCGTTTTACCTTACACAGCAGAATAACTCCGTTGTTATCTTACCGCCAGCAGGATAACCGGCTCCTCTGCAGAAAGAACATCCAGCTCGGCTTCGAGCACCGAGAGCATTTGTTCCCTCGCGGTCAGCCCCGACAAATCCAGCTGTTTCTCGCCGTAATAGGCAAACAGCATCGGCAGTTCTTCGCCCACGGTGCCATAAGTGGCGGTTTCTTCAAACAGCGTTTCCAAGTCCGTTTTCAATTTGACCTTATTGGTGACGATTACGCCTACGCCTTCCCGCTGCAAAGTAACTACGCCGCTTCTATCAATGACTCTTACCATGTGTTTCTCGCTAGTGAACAGTCCCAGGAATTTTTTGCAGACACGCCCGTCAAAAACATGCCATTTGCCAGCGGCGGCGACTTCCGTTACCTCCTTGTCCGGCAGCCTGAGGGAATTTAGCGCCACCTGCCGGATTTCTGCGTCAGATAGCGCCTTTGCCGCTACATCACCCATTTTGAGCTCAGTAGCACCTGTGGCAGTAGCCCTTAAAATGTTGGTTTTCTTGTCATATTCGATGGCGATTTCCACCGTGGCTTCTGCCGCCCCGGATTTCATGACCTGCTCCAAGGCTTCGTGACGGATAGCCTTCATATCACCCTCAGTGGGATTCGTAACCGTGCGCTCCACCACTTCGCGCACCATGGCCATAGCCACGCCTATAGTGGATATGATGGGGGCGTTTTTCACTATCTTCCACTGGACATTCATTTTTTTGCCCAGATAGGGCACTACGACACCGCCGCTGCCGCCGCCACCGGCCAGGCACAATAGTTCCGGCGAAAGATGGTATTCATCAATCAGCCGCTCTACTATCGCCCCGATTTTTTCAGCGGCCTTGTCCATGGCGGCTCTGGCAGCTTCCTCGGCGGTAATGCCCAAAACATCACCCAGAGCCTGCCAGGCTGCGCGGGCATTTTCCCTTTCGCTGCTGTAGGCATAATCCCCCTCAGGCACACTGCCCAAAAGGTTGGCGGCTCCGGCAAGGGTTAAGGAAACCTTGCGTCCATCTGCGCCGGTGACAATGGCGAAAGATCGCTCATCATCTTTTAGCGGTGCCACCAGTTCCAAACGCGGCGATTCCAGTTTTGGCGAGAAAATTTCATAGGGCAGGCCCGCAATATGCGCACTGCGCGGGCCTACATCCGTTATCTTTCCATCCTCCACGCGAATCATGCTGCCGCCGGCCACACCCAAAGTCCGCACATCCAGTGAGGAAAGATAGGTTTTATGGCCGCCGATTTCACCATAGCGCACCATGACACGGCCGTCTTTTACCACGGAAATATCCGTGGATGTACCTCCTGCCTCCAGAAAAATCCCGTCCGAGAGTTTTTCGTACATCAGGACACCTGCCACGCCGGCAGCCAGCCCCGAAAGCATGGTTAAAATCGGACGCCGCCGCACTTCATCAACGGTCATGACGCCGCCATCACAGCGCATAATCATCAGAGAGGCTGGAATTCCTGAGCGCTTGACGCAGGCCTCCGTCATATCCGCCGTTTCCATCATGCGCGGAATCAAGCTGCCATTTACCACAGCCGTCCTGGTCCGGACTTTCAGCCCGTAGAGCTTGGAAACCTCATGGCCCCCCGTAGCGTAAAGCCCCATATCCCGCGCCAGTTTCACCACTAAACTTTCGTTGGCAGGGTCATCCACGCTATAAGCCTCCGTGGCCACAATGACCTCTGCGCCGGCATCTTTCAGCTCTTTTATCTTGCCGGCAATTTCCTGTTCGTCAGCTTTAGCATCTGCCGTTTCCACGAAGGAGTAGACAGTTTTCAGTTCCTTGCCCAAAGCCAGCGGGATATTGCCGATATTGCTGACGGTCTTTGCCCGTCCGGCTTCCAGACCACTGCCCATGGCCAGAATCCCGGTGCAGGCCACATCGCCTTCCAACAGGGCATTGGTAGCCTGCGTGGTCCCGTGGGCGATAAAGACCACTTCTTCGGGGGCAATGCCGTTCTTTTGCAGGATATTTTGCAGGACTTTGACGATGCCCTCAGCTACGCCCTCTTTGGCATCATGGGTGGTGGGGATTTTTTCCTGGGCAATGATCTCGTAGGTGGCGCTGTCAATTGCCACAGCATCGGTGAAGGTGCCGCCTACGTCAATGCCGATTCGCACTTGTCTCATAGTCCCACCTCACTGCAAGATTGCTACAAAAATCATCATCATGACGCAGGCTGCCCAGGCGTAGGGCAGAACCTTTTTCATTACAGCGGTAGCATCCACACCGGCAAAACCGGCCAGCCAGGTATTATGGGAGTTGGTGGGGTCGGCAATCCCCTGCAGATAACCTACGCCCGCAAACATACCATACAAAGCGGAGGCCGGCAGGAAATTCAGATTCGTCAGGATAGTGGCAATCCCTGTCCCCATGCCATACATATTGAAGGGGCCACGGTAGAGAGCCGCCGGCGCCAGCAGCGTAAAGAAAATCAATACGCCATAGAAGGAAGATGGCATGATGGCAGTCATCAAGGGATTCAGGATTTCTACGGCGGCCTGCTGGGTGGTCGCTGTCACCAGCATGCCAATCCCCATGAAAAGGAACAAAACCCCGGCCACATCCTTGATGCCATCCACCAGGGAACCTGTGAACAGGTTAATCGCCTGTGAAGGATGAACCAGCAGTGCCGCATAGGCAGAAGCGATGAAAAAGCCCAGTACCGCTGCCGCCACCGGGTCAACCTTTCCCTCAGCGGGATTGCCCAGCCCCATGGTGAAGTTGATCAAAGCGATGACCGCCAGTGGCAGAATAGGCGTAACCAAAGCAGCGTTAGGGAGTGCCTGCTTTTTCTTGACCAGCGTTCCCGGCTTCTTATCAAGCAATTTCCCCAAAGTTTTCACCAGACTGACTGGCACCGAAAGAAGCCCCCCTATAAATCCGCGCAACAAGGCAAATGCCGAGCCGCCATCATTATTCCCCCGCGGGATATTGATGACGATATACGCCGTTGTCACCGTCAGGGAAATGAGCGCCCCAGGAATAAAGTATTTCAGCACCGCCTCGGCGCCAAATATGCCAATGCCTGCCGCCGCTCCGGCAAAGTTCAGGGCACTGCCGGTCGTCATGCCCAAAAGAATCAGGATTACGGCATCTATCGGCTCAACTCCTGCACTGGTCATAATGGGAATGGCAATGGAACCAATCATGATGATGGCCCCCAAACCGGTCATCCCTAAAAAAACAAAGGCCGTAGCCGCCGTCATCAAAGTCGCTAAAGCGATGGGCTTATCCCCGGAAAGCTCGGCGGCTTTTTTGATGATGGCATCAGAAATATTCGTCTTCTGGATCACCTTGGCAAACATGGAGCCAAAGACCACCAGCACGATAGGCGCACTCAGGCGAAAAGAACCTTTCACGACGATATTGCCTAACCAGTCAAAAAAAGGCACGCCGCAAATAAGGGCAATCCACGCCGCCATCAAGGGAAGCGCCAATAAGGTGGGCAACAGGCGCTTCACCATCAAGATGGCAAACAGCACAAAGCCCAATAAAAGCAAAATCCCCGCAAAACTCATATACATCCACTCCCCACTACATTAAACAAACCAGTTTACTAATTATTTCGACAGTTATTAGACAAATCCTCTTTCGTTGGCCGCGCATCCTGCATTGATTTTTCAGAAAAAAGCGTCTAATATAAAAGAAACAGGTTACAGCACAAGGCCGTTTGCATGAAAATCGTAAAAGGAGTTTGAATGGGATGAAGAAAAAAATCACCGCGATTGTACTGGCAATGTTCTGCCTGCTCATGAACACCTGTCTGGCTATGAGCAAGGAAAGCAAAGCCGATTTGGACAACGAGCTTGCCCAAATGGTTGGGGATACCGGAACCAAAGTTCCAGGGCTGGGGGTAATCGCCTTTAAGGATGGCAAAGAAGTTTACAGCAGCTTTCAAGGTTCAGCTATTATCGACAGCCAAAATCCACAAAAAAATCACCCCTTTACTCGGGAAAGCCGCTTTCGCGCAGCTTCCATTTCCAAGATGTTTACCGTGTTCACTATCATGCAGCTGGTCGAACAGGGAAAAATCAATCTGGACGAAGATGTGAGCAAATATTTGGGATTCACGCTCAGAAACCCCAATTACCCGGATACACCCATTACCGTGAGAATGCTTGCTTCTCACCAGTCCTCTTTGCGTGATGGCAAGATTTACAGCATTCCGCCACAAATGGGGCTGCAAGAATTCTTCCGCAAAGACGGCAAGTTCTACGAAGATGGCGCACACTTTGCACCTGCTGGCCAGGAACCGGGCAAATACTTTGCCTACAGCAATCTGAATTATGGCCTTTTAGGAACCATCATCGAAAAAGTCACAGGCGAACGCTTTGACCAGTATCAAAAGAACCATATCTTAAAACAGCTGGATATAAAAGCGGATTATCTGCCTGGTAATTTCAGCCAGAAGGAATTCAAAAAACTCGGCGCAGTTTATCAGAAAAAAGACACCGCCGGCGTCTGGAATGAAAAAGGACCATGGCGCGCTACGCAGGATGGTTATCCAGAGGGGCAACCGGCCAAAGACACCATTGCCCTGCATAATCCTTATGCCGAAAACTTCCAGGACACCTACAGCCTGAAGGGTTATGTTCCCGGCACCAATGCTACGTTATTTTCCCCGGCAGGCGGTCTGCGGATTTCCTGTGAGGAGCTTTCCCATGCGCTTTCCATGCTGCTTAACGATGGCACCTACAAGGGCAAGCAGGTTCTCTCACCGGCTTCGGTTAAGACCATGCTGGGCCGGGAATGGATTTATGACGACAAAACTAAGAACGGCAACAACTATGGCGGCACGATTCTCTCCTATGGTTTGGGCATTTACCAGATGGACGGCAATAGCACAGCCAGATTCTGCAAGGATACGGAGATCGACCTGGTGGGACACACCGGTGAAGCTTTCGGCCTGCTCTCCATGCTGGCCATCCGTCCGAACACCAAAGATGGCTATGTCTACATCATGAACGGCGAAGCCATCGAAGAGGATGAAGATGCACGCAGCGCCGGTAAATTCAGCAACAACTACATCTGGGAAGAAACCCTTGGCGATGCTATTTGCCGCAATGTGTTTGTCCGCTGATAAAACTTAATGCATACAAAAGGGAGGCTGCTAACAGCCTCCCCTTTTGTATGGCAAACTTGCAATATCCTTTCAATACATCTGTGCTTATCGAAAACCTCGATCTCAGCATCATCCTAGTCATCATAAAATTTAAGGCCTTCACCTTGCAAGCGACTTTTCAAAGCAGCCATGAAAATATGGCCCGGATCTACTTTTTCTGAGCGATAGTTAGGTACATTTTCAATATATAAGCCACTGCTTTTGGCTGCATCCTGCTGATAGTGGCCAAAGACATAGGAAATTGCAGCGTATTTTTTATGCAGATATTTGATCAGCTCAACATTTGCTTCAAGTTGCGCGTCCGTTAAATCTTCCTCGCCGTTAACTCCACCTACATTTTCTATGCCGATGGCACACCAGTTATAGCCTATAATATGCCTGTTAAGTGCTGTTTCAGGTGTGAGTCTGTATATTCGCCCCTCCCGTGACACAAGAAAGTGGGAGGCAACATTCAGAGTCCCATCAGCGCGCGCCTCATTGTAAAAATGCTTGTATGCCGATTCCCAGGTACCAGAGGCTGTCCAATGCACAACCACAGCTTGAGGGATGATATATATTTGATCCATGCTGTAGTGTGTTGCGGCATACTCACGCATAAGCTGCTCTCTATAGTCAGACCATAGTATTGGTTTATCAATTATCTGTAATTCACCAGCAAAAGTTTCTGTCATAAGGAAAAGTGAAAACAAAAGAAGAAGTACGGTCTTTCTTATCATAAACTTCGCTCTCCCCATACTCCCCGGCATCACTTGGCCTGCGTTGTGGCCGCATCCAGCTTCAGGCTGGCGCTGCCATCTGCCTGAGCTTCCATGACAGCGTGAATGCCTAGGGGCAAATACACATTATTCTTGCCATGTCCCGCGGGCAGAGAATGGCCTGCACCTCATCATCGCCAAAAAAGCGGTTCAAGTCAGTAGCACGCGTAGAGTCTGTCCCCGCAAAATACACCTGCTTCCCTTATCTCACCTTATATGTAAATTAGAAAACTCAAAGCCCTCTATTTGTCTGACTTGAGTCAGGGCACATTATTCAATGTGCCCCCACATTTTATGGCAAAATACTGCTGCGAATTAGTATCACCCATCTCAGTTTGATGGTTCACATGTACAATAGTACTTGAAAGAAGGTGAACATCATGCTGAGATTGCCTGATATTGGCTCTATTGGCTCCCACGCTGCCTACAAGCAGCTCCTCTCCCAACGCATTCACAACAGTCGCCTCAAGCGCTTCGACAATAAGAAGCGCAAACTGGCAGTCAAGCTCATGGCTCTTGACCTTTCACCGGTTGACGAGATCATGCGCCCCTTTTTACTCAGAGGAAGGTCGTCCTGCATGGCTGCCTTCCTCTATGCTGCGTTCCTACTTGCTTTCCATCTGGCTCAAGTCCACCTCTCTTGTTGACTGGGCTGAACGTCTGCGCTCTGATGAGGCTCTGGCCATACTGTCAGGCTTTTCACCAGACCATACACCTTCCTTCGGCGCTTTTTATGACT
>NZ_FNWN01000047.1:0-16365 GCF_900108415.1 Selenomonas sp. KH1T6 | reverse complement strand
GGAGTTAGCCAATGTTGAAAAAGTGCATGATGAAATAGTCACCGGCATCAAGAGGGCCAGCAGCATGGTCGAAAATGTCAATGGCAGGCTTCGTGCCTACATGAACATAAAGAGGCATGTTTCATCGAACTTTTATAGCCTGGTTCAACTTCGCATGAATGCGAAGAAGTACCGTAGGTCAAGGGTTGCGTCAAGAAAGGGCCACAGCCCGTTGGAACTGCTTACAGGCAAGCCGTGGCCAGAATTCATTGACCTGCTGGAGGAATATGGATTCTGGGACAAAGACATGGCGGAACAAGTTGCATAAATTTCGCACACAAAAGCGAAAACGTAACGGCATTCTATGCCGCACAGGAGGGTGTTGTTTTTTGCTCTTTCCAAGGATTTTTAAACATCAAATGGCTGTTTTTGAAACACGCCGTCCTCTGCACTGCAACGGTGCAGGGGATTTTTCTTTGAGAATATTTCCCTTTGTGGTAAAATATAATGCGGTATACTCTCTTGCAGAGAGTTTTGCGAGAACTATAAGGAGGGAAATACCTCGATGATACATATGCGCAATGTGAGGAAGGTCTACGACACCGGCGTGGTGGCCCTGGATGGGGTGAATGTGGACATCAAGAAGGGAGAGTTTGTCTTCGTGGTGGGGGCCAGCGGTGCAGGCAAGTCCACCTTCATCAAGATGCTCTTTCGTGAGGAGCTGCCCACCAGCGGTGAGCTGCTGGTGAACGGCCATGATGTGGTGAATATGGACAGGAGCGAAGTGCCGTACCTGCGCCGCGGCCTGGGGGTAATCTTCCAGGATTACCGCCTGCTGCCGGACAAGACGGTGTTTGAGAACGTGGCCTTTGCCATGCAGGTCATTGAGGCCCCCCGTCGCACCATGCAGCGGAGCGTCAATGCGGTGCTGGAAGTGGTGGGGCTCCGGGACAAGTACAGGAGTTTTCCCTCTCAGCTGTCAGGCGGCGAGCAGCAGCGGGTGGCCATCGCCCGCGCCATCGTGAATTCGCCCACCATCGTCATTGCCGACGAGCCTACGGGCAATCTTGACCCGGAGACCAGCTGGGATATCATGGATATTTTCCACAGGATCAATCAGGCGGGTACTACCGTGATCATGGCCACCCACGACAAGCATATCGTGGACACCATGCAGCGGCGGGTCATCGCCATCGAGGGAGGACATATTGTGAGGGATGAAGCCCGGGGGGTATACGGTTATGAAGCTTAGGACCAGCGAATATTTCTTGCAGGAAGTCTTCCATTCGCTGAAGCGGAATAACTGGATGACCTTTGCCTCCGTGGGTACCGTGGCGGTGTCCCTCTTCGTGCTGGGAGTGTTCCTGATCCTGGTGCTGAATATGAACCGCATGGCCGGCATGCTGGAGTCCCAGGTGCAGATCAGCGTCTATCTGGAGGACAAGCTGGAAGCCGGTGACAGGAAGAAGATACAGAGTGAGATCGAGAATATGCAGGGCATCGAGTCTGTGAAATACGTTTCCCGGGATGAGGCCAAAGACCGCCTGTCCGAGCGGCTGGGTGACCAGAAATACCTGCTTGAGGCCCTGGGGGAGAAGAACCCCCTGCCCGATGCCTTTGAAGTGACGGTGATCCAGCCGGAACTGGTGGAGACTGCCGCCACGGCCATAGCTCAGGTCAAGGGGGTAGAGGAAGCCAAGTATGGTCAGGATGTGGTGGAACACCTCTTTGATATCACCCGGCTCATGCGCATTTTTGGCCTGGCCTTGATGGTGCTGCTGGCGGGGGCGACTTTGTTCATTATCTCCAATACCATCCGTCTGACGGTCTTTGCAAGGCGCAAGGAAATCGCCATCATGAAATATGTGGGTGCCACGGACTGGTTTATCCGCTGGCCTTTCGTCATTGAGGGCGTGGTCATGGGGTGCTTCGGCGGGTTCCTGGCGGCGCTGGCTCTCAGGAGCTTCTATGCGGCCATGGCAGCCAAGATTTACAGCACCCTGGCCTTCTTCCCGCTGATGCCCCAGTATCCTTTCATGAACTATGTCACGGTGGGCATCATCCTGGCGGGCATGGCCATCGGTGCCGGCGGCTCTGCCATTTCCTTGAAGCGTTTCCTGAAGGTGTGAGCATGGAGAAGATGAAGATCAGAAGCGGAGCCTGGCTGCTCACGGGGCTGATGGCTGTGCAGTCTGCCACGGCGCTGGCTTCTTTGGAAGATGACAAGGCCAGCTATGATGCCCAGGCAGAGGAAAAACGCCAGCAGAGTGAGGAACTGGCAGGCAAGATAGAATCCCTGTCCGAGGAAAAGCGCATCCTGGATGAGGAAGCGGAGGCTGCCATTGCCGAGCATGAGGCCTGCAAGGCGGAGCTTGATGCCACTGAGGCACGCCTGGAAGAGAATGAGGAAAAGCTCAAGAAGACCCAGGCAGACTATGAAGATAAGACTGAGAAGCTGGGCAAGAGGGTGCGGGATATCTACATCAACGGCCAGATTTCCTATATGGATGTGCTCTTTGGCGCCAAGGACTTCTCCGACCTGATGACCCGCATGGACCTGCTCAAGCGGGTCATCAAGCAGGATTATGACCTGGTGCAGCTGGTGCTGGCGGAAAAGGCAGATATCGAGCGCACCAAGTCAAGCCTGGAAAAGGACAAGGCTGTGCAGGTCCAGCAGGAAGAGAAGGCAAGAGCTGCCCGCGATGAGCGTGAAATCAAGGTAGCCAAGCGCAAGGCTCTCCTGGATCGCATGAAGAATGACAAGGCAGTCATTGATGCCCAGTACGATGAACTCATGGCAGCTTCCAAGCAGGTGGAGGAGATGCTGCGCCGTTCCAGCTACGCAAGCGCCGCACCTGCGGCGGTGGGGGGCGGCAGCGGTGCCATGCTCTGGCCCATGGCGGGGCCTGTGACCTCGGAGTTTGGCTGGCGTGTCCACCCCATCACCGGCACACAGAAATTCCACAGCGGCGTGGACATCGGCGGCGATTACGGCCAGCCCATTGCGGCGGCCCAGGGTGGCACCGTGGAGTACGCCGGTTGGATTTCCGGCTACGGCAATGCGGTGATCATCAGCCACGGGGGCGGCATTTCCACCCTCTATGGCCATTGCCAGTCGTTGGCGGTGGGAGTGGGTCAGCAGGTTTCCCGGGGGGAGACTGTGGCATACTGCGGCTCTACTGGCAACTCTACCGGTCCTCACTGCCATTTTGAGGTGCGTCAGGGGGGCGAGCCCATCAGTCCCTATTCTTTCTTGTAATATTATGAGGCAAAGTTATGAGTCTTTTCATGAATAAAAAGCGGTTGGCAGCAGTTATAGCCGTCACGGCTGTGATTTCTTCCCTGCTGACCATGGCGGTCTGGATGGCCGTGCTGGGGCTGGACAAACACAAGGCTCTTGACCTGGTGCGGTTCTTTGGCACCATGCGGTTCATCGAGACCCGCTATGTGGATGAGACAGACGAGAGCAAGCTTTTGGATGGTGCCATCTCCGGCATGGTGCAGTCTTTGGGTGACCCACACTCCATCTACATGGACAAGAAGATGTACACCCAGCTCATGCAGCATACGGAGGGTTCCTTCGGGGGCATTGGTGTCACCATGGGGTTCAAGGACAGCAAGGTGACCATCGTTTCCGTATTGGAGGGAACTCCCGGTGAGGAGGCAGGCCTGCTGGCGGGTGATGAGATCATGGCGGTGGATGGCACCCCTGTCACGGAACTCCAGCCTGAGGAAGTGGTGCTGGGTATCCGCGGCGAGGTGGGCACCAAGGTGGCCCTGACTGTGCATCGGGAGGGCCAGGAGGATGCAGATTACCAGCTGACCCGCGCTACCATTCACGTGCCCTCTGTGAAGGGCCTGATGGTGGAAGGCACAGATCTGGGCTATATCCGCATTGCCTCCTTTGCAGAGAATACGGGCAAGGAATTCAAGGAGGAGCTGAAAAAGCTCAAGGACGAGGGCACCAGGGGGCTTATCATTGACCTCAGGCAGAACCCCGGCGGCCTTATCACCAGTTGCGTGGAAGTGGCCCGGGAAGTGGTGCCCAAGGGCAATATTGTGTCCGTAGTGGAAAAGAGCGGTGCCAGGGAGGAGTATGATTCCGACCTGGAGGAGCCGTATATGCCCGTGGTGGTGCTCATGGACGGCGGCAGCGCCAGCGCCTCGGAAATCCTGGCTGGCGCCCTGCAGGACACCGGGGCGGGCAAGGTGGTAGGAGTCCAGTCCTACGGCAAGGGCTCCGTGCAGATCGTGGTTCCCCTTATGAATGATGACGGCATCAAGCTCACGGTAGCCAAGTACTATACACCTTCCGGACGCAGCATTGACGGCACAGGCATTACGCCGGATGTGGAGGCGGTGCTTTCTACTGAAGGCGGTGTGGACAGCCAGCTGGAGAAGGCTAAGGAAGTGCTCAAACAGGAGCTGGGAGAGGCCTTCTGAAATATTTCTTGAAAAAAATATAAAAAAGCCTTGACAGGCGGTGCCTATATGAGTAAAATATTCTTTGTCAGTCGGCGCAAGACAGCTTGCCAGACAGATGAGTGCGGAAATAGCTCAGTGGTAGAGCACCACCTTGCCAAGGTGGGGGTCGCGAGTTCGAGCCTCGTTTTCCGCTCCATATTGCGGAAATAGCTCAGTGGTAGAGCACCACCTTGCCAAGGTGGGGGTCGCGAGTTCGAGCCTCGTTTTCCGCTCCATATTGCGGAAATAGCTCAGTGGTAGAGCACCACCTTGCCAAGGTGGGGGTCGCGAGTTCGAGCCTCGTTTTCCGCTCCATTGAAATCACAGCCGGTGCAGATGCGCCGGCTTTTCTATTTTGGGGCGTGCTGATTTATTCGCTCCGCCCAGGTTCATTTAATTAACACGCCATGGTCAGCCCTCGCAAAACTTTTTTATAAAAAATATCAAAATAGGGGTTGACGGGGTGTGGCACCTGTGCTAATATAATATCTGTCGCTGGCGAGCGGCAAAGGAAAGGGCCTATAGCTCAGTTGGTTAGAGCAACCGGCTCATAACCGGTCGGTCCTTGGTTCGAGTCCAAGTGGGCCCACCAAAATAATTTAATATCGCCACAAAATGACTCAGTAGCTCAGCTGGATTAGAGTATTTGACTACGAATCAAAGGGTCGGGGGTTCGAGTCCCTCCTGGGTCACCATTGTGGGTAGGTGCCCGAGTGGTTAAAGGGAACGGACTGTAAATCCGTCGCCTCACGGCTACGATGGTTCGAATCCATCCCTGCCCACCACCTGAAATCAGAGCGTCGCGTAAGCGGCGCTTTTTCGTTTGCCCAGAAGGGATTTTGCTGTCTGTTTCTACCTAGTACCTGCTCTCAAGACAAGGGCAGTGTTTTTTGTTATAATGTTAGATACGTTTGAGAAGCGGCGGGGGGTCCGCGGGCTTCTGAAAGGAGAAATTTATGGATTCGCATAGAATAACTCCCCTGAAAGAGGGGGGGCTGCTGGCGGCTTTGACGGTGGTTATTGCCATAGCTTCCGTCTACGTGCCCCTGGCGGGGCCTTTCATCGCCCTGCTCTGGCCCCTGCCTCTGGCAGTGCTGGTGCTCCGGCACGGCATGCGCCAGGGGATTATGGCCATGCTGGTGGCGGGGGCGGCTCTGGCCATGCTCATAGAGCCCCTCATCGCCCTGCGGCTGGTGATGGCCTACGGGCCTTTGGGGCTGGTGCTGGGATACGGCTACAGGAAGGGATACAACGGGATAAGACTCTTCACTCTGGCCTTTCTGGCAGCCATCCTGGGAGAACTGGTGGTGCTGGGGCTGATCTTTGCCATCTTTGGCAACAATCCCTTCGCCATGCTCATGGACGGTCTCAAGAGTTTCTTTGAAGCCAGCTTCGCCCTCTACGAACAGGCTGGCATGCCTGCCGAGGAGATAGAGGCGGGGCGGGCCCAGATCGCCACAGGGCTGCAGCTGATGTCCCGGCTGGGGCCGCTGCTGATTGTGGTGCTGGGGCTTTTGGATGCCGGGGTGGCGTTTTTCTTCGGGGGGCGCATTCTGGCACGGCTGGGCCATGAGGTGCCTCAGCTACCTCCTTTTGCAGACTGGCGGCTGCCCAAGGCCTTTGCCTATCTTTTTGGCTTTGCCATGGTGGGGCTGTACTGGGGCGGCACCCGGCAGATTGAATGGCTTTACCAGCTGGCTCTCAATGCTGATATGCTGGCCCTTTTCGCGGGATTGATCCAAGGGCTGGCTCTTGTGGCTACGGTGATGAACAAGTTCAAGGTCACGGGCTTCTGGCGGTGGCTCTTTTACCTGCTTATTCTCCTCAATGGCCTCTTTGCCCAGATCCTGGCCTTTACGGGGCTGTTTGACATGGTGTTTGATTACCGCCGCAAGTTTAGGCGTCATAACGGGGAGTAATCCCCTGGGAGGTGATGGTTATGCCGCGCAATCTGTCGGCTTGGATGGACCTGACGGTGCATCTGGTGGTAATGCTGGCGCTGGTTTCAGTGCTTTACTTTTACAATGAATATCTGGCTGCCGGAGCGGCAGTGCTGTGGCTGTGCCTGGCTTCCTTTGCCAGGGAGCGCTGTGCTGATCGTTCCCGCCGTTTTGAGATCTACTTCAAGAATGTGCTCCGCAACTTGGGAGCTATGCTGAATTATGCGGTGGAGGGACTGCCGCAGGCCATCATCATTCTCAATGAAGAAGGCCGGGTCCAGTGGACCAATTCCCGGGTGCAGGAGCTGACAGGTTCCCCTGTGGAGCAGGACACGGACATGGCCGATATCTGGCCGGGCCTCATTGTGGGGCCTGTCTGGGGCACCGAGGGCGAGTATGTCTTCATGCATGAGGACAGGTACTTCCAGGTGTTCCATGAGCCCATCAAGTCCCTGACGGGGGAACAGCCCTTGATGGCTTTCTACGTGCAGGATGTGTCGGGCTTTGAGCATCTGCGCAATGAGTACATGCGCAGCCGTACGGTGCTGTGCTTTATCCAGATCGATAACTATGATGAGGTTGTGCAGCGGCAGACGGAAGCGGAGCGCACGGCGCTGCTGCTGGCGGTGAACCAGCAGCTGGACAACTGGACCAAGGCTCACGGAGGCTTCATGCGCCGTGTGGCGGAGGATCGCTACATAGTGCTTCTGGAGCGCGAGGGCCTGGACATGGCCATGGGAGAAAAGTTCGAGGTGCTGGACAAGGTGCGCCAGCTCACCAATACCAACCGCCTGCCGGTGACTCTGTCCATGGGCATTGCCGTGGCTGACAGCCAGAGCATGGGTGAGCTGGGGGCCCAGTCCCAGGCCGGACTTGACCTGGCGCTGGGCCGCGGCGGCGACCAGGTGGCCGTGAATATCGGCGGCAAGACCCAGTTCTTCGGCGGCCGGGCCAAGGCGGTGGAGAAGCATACCAGGGTCAAGGCCCGGGTGGTAGCCCATGCTCTCAGGGAAATCATGGAAGGAGCCGAGGAAATCTACGTCATGGGCCACCATAACGAGGATTTCGACTGCTTCGGCGCTGCCATGGGCGTGGCCAAGATGGCGCGTCAGCTGGAGAAAAAAGTGCATATCGTGCTGTCTGATATGAATGACGGCATAGATAAGTTCGCTGACCTCCTGCATGGCAAGGAGGAGTACGAGAATCTCTTTGTGCGGGCAGAGGATCTGGGGGGTGTCGTGTCCCTGAATCCCCTGGTGATTGTGGTGGACACCCACATTCCCCATCTGGCGGCCTGTCCGGAACTGCTGGAAAAGACCAACCAGGTGGTGGTCATAGACCATCACCGCCGCAGCGAGCACTTTATCAAGAACCCTCTGCTGGTCTATATCGAGCCTGCTTCCAGCTCCACTTCCGAGCTGGTGACGGAGCTCTTGATGTACTTTGAGGACAATCTGATGCTCTCAAGGCTGGATGCCACGGCCCTTTATTCTGGCATTGTGGTGGACACCAAGAATTTTGCCGTGCAGACAGGCGTACGCACCTTTGATGCGGCGGCCTACCTGCGCCGCAGCGGGGCTGACCCCGTCATGGTGCGGCACCTCTTCCGCACGGACTACGAGACTACCGTGGCCCTGGCGGAGGTCAAGGCACGTTCCAAGCTCTATCCCGGGGGCTTTATCGTCAGCTCGAACCCCAAGCTCTGCCAGAACGGGCAGGTCATCGCCGCCCAGGCGGCAGATTCCTTCCTGCGGGTGGAGGGGGTGCGCATGAGCATCGTGGTGTTCCAGCTGGACGAGAACACCGTGGGCCTTTCCGCCCGCTCTACGGGAGAGCTCAATGTGCAGGTCATCATGGAGTTCTTCGGCGGCGGCGGCCACCAGAATGTGGCCGGAGCCCAGGTGAAGAATTCCAGCCTGGATGAAATCCTGGAGCGAGTAGTGGATGTAAGTCAAGATTACATAAAGGAGTATGATTCCAATGAAAGTAATACTGAGTCAGGACGTAAAGAAACTGGGCAAAAAGGGTGAAATCGTGGAGGTGCAGGAAGGCTACGGCCGCAATTTCCTGTTGCCCCGCAAGCTGGCAGTGCTGGCTACTGCCCAGAGCATGAACGTGGCCAAGCAGCAGGCCGGCTCCAAGGCCCGCAAGGAGGCTATGGCTACCGATGAAGCAAAACTGATGGCTTCCCAGCTGGAAAAGGTTGAGGTCACTATCCCCGTGCGCATTGGCGAAGGAGGCAAGCTCTTCGGCAGCGTCACTGGCAAGGATGTTTCTGATGCCCTCAAGAAGCAGAACATCGACATTGACAAGAAGAAAATCTCCATCAAGGATAATATCACGGGTACCGGTGTTTATGAGGCAGTCATCAAGGTCCATCCTGCCATCACCAGCACCGTCAAGGTAAACATCGTGGCAGAGTAAGCAAGATGAGTTTTTTTGATAATATCTTCAAGAAATTCGCCGGTGGGCAGCAGCAGGAAAGTCAGGCTGACGCACCGGCTTTTCCCGCGCTTACGGACCTTGACCGGGAAATAAATGCCGTCTATGCCCTGCTGGTGGACCTTTGGACCACGGAACGGCTGGTGGTGCAGGCAGGGAAGATGGATGCCCTGCAGCTCATGCGCTCTGATGAGCCTGGAGACAGGGTGCTGGCCCTTCAGCGCATTCTGGAGCAGAATCCCCTGGCAGGCCCTGCTCCCAGAGGCAAGGATATAGGCAGAGTCCTCACCATGCTGGAAGAACGGGTGGCTGACATGGTGGCCCGCAAGAGCGTGGAGGACAAGATTGAGAAGAAAGTCTCCGAGAAGCTGGAGCAGGACCATGCTGACTATGTGGAGGATATCCGTCGCCAGGTCATCAAGGAGGAAAAGCCGGGCATTGAAAGTCCTCATGACAAGGCCAAGCGGGAGGAACTGGAGAAGCTGGAGCAGGTGCATCTGACCCAGTCGGTGATGGAGCTGCTGCGTCCCCAGTCTTTTGGGGAAATCGTGGGACAGGAAAGGGCCGTGAAATCCCTGATGGCGAAACTCAGCTCCCCCTATCCCCAGCATCTGATCCTCTATGGCCCTCCTGGTGTAGGCAAGACCACGGCGGCCCGGCTGGTGCTGGAGGCTGCCAAGAAGAAGGAGAGCTCTCCCTTCAATGAGGAGGCCCCCTTCGTGGAAACAGACGGCACCACCCTCAGGTGGGACCCCAGGGATATAACCAACCCTCTGTTGGGCTCTGTCCATGACCCCATCTATCAGGGCGCTTCCAAGACCCTGGCTGACGCGGGTGTGCCGGAGCCGAAGCCGGGGCTGGTCACAGATGCCCACGGCGGCATACTCTTCATCGACGAAATCGGTGAGATGGACGAAATGCTCCAGAACAAGCTGCTGAAGGTGCTGGAGGACAAGCGGGCCTTCTTCGAGTCGGCTTATTATGACCCGGAAGATCCCCATGTGCCGCCATATATACGCAAGCTGTTTGAAGAGGGGGCACCGGCGGATTTCGTGCTGATTGGCGCCACCACCCGGGATGCGGCCCATATCAATCCCGCCCTGCGCTCCCGCTGTGCGGAGATTTACTTCGAGCCTCTGACGCCGAAGCACATCGTGCAGATCGTGCAGAATGCAGCCAAAAAGCTGGGAGCAGAGCTGCCGGAAGAACTGGCTGCCCTTATTTCCGAGTACACCATTGAGGGTCGCAAGGCTATCAACATCCTGGCAGATGCTTATAGCCTGGCGCTGGAACGCACAGGAGCAGCCAAGGGAGAGCCTGTCACCATCTCCAAGGAAGATATTTACGAGGTGGCCCAGGTGAGCCGCCTTTACCAGTTTGTCACGAAAAAGGCCTCTGACAAGGCCGTCAAGGGACATATCTTCGGATTGGGCGTGTCTGGTTTCTTGGGCTCCGTCATTGAGATAGAGGCCGTGGCCTTCCCTGCCCATGAAAAGGGCAAAGGAACGGTGCGGTTCAATGAGACCGCAGGCAGCATGGCCAAGGATTCTGTGTTCAATGCGGCGTCCGTCCTGCGCAAAGTCACCGGTGAGGATCTGCATGATTACGATGTGCATATCAATGTCATCGGGGGCGGCAATATCGACGGGCCCTCGGCAGGTACGGCCATCTTGGCTGTCTTGGTCAGCGCTGTCACCGGGAAGAAGATCCGCCAGGATGTGGCGGTGACAGGGGAGATTTCCCTGGCAGGCCGGGTGCGGCCTGTGGGGGGAGTTTTCGAGAAGGCTTATGGGGCCAAGCAGGCGGGAATCAAGACTATGGTGATTCCTAAGGAGAATGCCAAGGATATTCCCGAGGAGCATCTCGGGCTCTCTATTCATCCTGTGGAAACGGCGGAGGAAGCTTTCGAGTTGATTTTTGCGGCTGAAGAGTAGCCTGCCCATTGCCTGCGGCCTACTTTTTCTTTGGTGCAAAGAAAAAGTAGCAAAAAGAAACTGCGGCCTTACATTTCTTCCTAAAATCTAACGGCCGCGGGAGCGCCCATCCATGGGCGCCGGGGTTCGGAAGTACGAGGGATTGATTGTGAGTGAGGGGCACAGGTATAGCATAAGCGGAACGTGTGAAATTTTACCATGAATCTTAGCGAGCGCAAGCCGAAGGCGTAGCGGGAGCTTAGATTCCATGGTAAAATTTCAAGTGAAGCGTTGCTATACCTGTGTCCCGAACGCCTTAGTATGACTAAAGTAAGGAGGAGCAAATGGCAGAGAATCGCATGCCGCCTCAAAACATCGAGGCTGAGAAGGCTGTTTTGGGGGCTATGCTCATCAAGAAGGATGCTATCATCGAGGTGCAGGAAATCCTGCGGCCTGAGGATTTTTATCGGGAAGCGCATAAGGTGGCCTATGAGGCCATGCTGAAGCTGACGGATAATGAGGAGGCCGTGGATATCGTCACCCTCACCGAGGAACTCCGCAAGGAGGAGCAGTTGGAGAGGGTGGGAGGCGTGCGTTTTGTCACGGATATTGCCAACACCGTGCCCACGGCGGCCAATATTTCCTATCATGCCAAGATCGTCAAGGAAAAGGCGGAACTGCGCCGCCTCATTGATGCGGCTACGGCCATTGCGGCGGCGGCTTATGAGGACACGGACGAAGTGGCCAACATCATGGACGAAGCGGAAAAGCGCATCCTGGCCGTGGCGGCGGGGCAGAGCACCGATGGCTTCGAGCCCATGAAGGCCATCCTGCTCCGCACCTTTGAGCGCATCAATGACCTTTATGATTCCAAAGGGAATATCACGGGCATTTCCACAGGCTTCAAGGATCTGGACCATATTACCAGCGGCCTTCAGCCCTCGGACCTGGTGCTGGTGGCGGCCCGTCCTTCTATGGGTAAGACTGCCTTCACCCTGAATATGGCCAGTTATATCGGCCTGCACAATCTGGGTACCGTGGCTTTCTTTTCTCTGGAAATGAGCAAAGAGCAGCTGATGCAGCGCATGCTCTGCTCTGAGGGCGGCATTGATGCCCAAAGACTGCGCACGGGCCAGTTGGACGATGACGAGTGGACGCGGCTGGTGGAAACTGCCAACCGGCTGAACAGTGCCCCCATCTACATCGACGATACCGCAGGCATCACGGTGATGGAAATGCGCTCAAAGGCCCGCCGTCTGAAGGCGGAGCACGGCCTTTCCGTCATCTTCATCGACTACCTGCAGCTCATGCAGGGCCGGGCTTCCAAGAACAGCGACAACCGCCAGCAGGAAATCTCCGAGATTTCCCGCTCCCTAAAGGCCTTAGCCAGAGAGCTTAATGTCCCCGTCATAGCCCTGTCCCAGCTTTCCCGTTCCGTGGAAAGCCGCCAGGTAAAGCGTCCCATGCTCTCCGACCTGCGCGAATCGGGCTCCCTGGAGCAGGATGCGGATATAGTCATGTTCCTCTACCGTGAGGATTACTACGACAAGGACACGGAAGCTAAGAACATCACGGAAGTCATCATCGCCAAGCACCGCAACGGTCCCGTGGATACCATCAAGCTGTTCTTCCAGAAGGAATTCACCAAGTTCAGGGATTTGCTTATTGAGTGAGGTTTAGATAGCAGTGGATAAAAACGAAATCATGAAAGCCTGGCTGGCAAAGCCTGACCACACCCAGGTGGAAAATAAAGATTTTGGCCTGACAGATGCTCTGGACAGGCTGAAACTGGGAGCTGTTGTCAAGGCTCAGCCGGCTCAGGTCCCGGATGGGGCCAGAATATATCAGGCAGCCGTAAATTTGGACGAAGAGAAGCGGGCTAAGGCCGGGGAAACCGAGCCTCTTGGCAGGAAGCGGCGCATTGCTTTTGTGGCCTACAGCGCCGACATGTGGGATGCCCTGGCTACCATCCATGCCGAAGCAATGAAGGATGCCGGGGCTGAGGTACACACCATCGTGGTACCTTGGTATGAGCGGGATGACAAGGGGCAGCCTGTTGTGCAGCACGATGAAAGCAGCAAGTTCCCCAAAGGCATCGTGCTTACGCCCTGGCAGCATTACGACTACCGGCGGATAAAGCCGGATATTGTCTTTTGCCACAATCCCTATGATGATTTCAACGTGGTGTCCATGATTCAGCCACAATTCTTTTTGCGATTTATGCGGCCCTTTGTGCGCACGCTGGTATATGTGCCCTATTTCGTATCCTTCAACAACTGGGTGCCCAAAGACCGTCTTATGTCGGCGGGACTTGACCATGCCGACCTTATCCCCATGGAAAACGACCGTATCAGGGAACAGTATTTGGCAGTCTATAAGAAGTTTGGCATGGACAATAACTGCTGGGAGCGGATGGAGCCCGGTCAGGGCAAGTTCGTATCTTTGGGCTCCCCTAAATTAGACAGAGTAAGATTTCCCGCGCCTGAAGACAAAGAGATTCCCGAAGCATGGAAAAGCGTGCTTTTTGATGACCGGCAGCAGAAAAAGCCTACAGTTTTCTACAACATCAGTGTACAGACTTTTTTTAATAAAAAAGAAAAGATGCTGAACAAGATAGAGAGGGTGCTTAATACCTTTAAGCTAAGGCAGGAGCAGGTGGCCTTTATCTGGCGTCCGCATCCCCTCTACCGTGAATCCATGCTGAAGTCTTATCCTGAGGGTGTGGCAAGGTATGACAGGTTGGTGGCAGAGTTCCGCACAGAGAAATGGGGCATCTATGATGATACCAGCAATATGTACCGCTCTATGATCCTCAGCGATATGTATTATGGCGATTGGTCTAGCGTGGTGACTTTGTACAGAATGATGGGCAAGCCCTTGCTGATACAGCGGGCTGTGTAGGATTGTATATAAGAGGCGAAAAAGTGTAGTGATGTAAAAACAGTCGAGATGGAAGGTGGATTTTGATATATTGAGTAATCCTTTACTGTAACCAAGGAATGAGTTATGTGAAAGGGAAAATATTGATAGGCAGTTTTTGTTAGGCACGGCGCTAGGGCGGGGGCTGCTACGTATAGCATTATCAGAAAAGATGATGCTATAAATAAAGGCATGCACAGTATCATTTTATTATGGCGATTTTAGATGAAAAGAGGTCTGGGAGGTATTCTGATTGCATAAGAGAGAGTGCGGTATGTATTGCTTTGCTTCAGATTTAAATTTCTATGACCAGCAGCTAACGAAGAATGTGGGAGTGATGCCGTACATTTTTTACAAGGAGTATGGTTTTCATTCAGTAATGGTGACGGGGCAAGGGGGGCCTTTTCCTTCGTTGGAGACATATGTGAAAGGTCTGGAGCTTGACCGTTTGGGAACCACGGAGCAGGTGCATTTTATTCACTACATAGAGGAACATGCGGAAGATATGGACGTGTTTGTCATGCACGGGGCGTATCCGTTTTATTATGAGCTTCTGAAGCGGTATAAGGAACTACGCCCCGATGGGAAGGTATATTTGGAGACAGATCCCAATGGTTTGTGGATAGACAGGATGCCTTCAGGTGCCTCGGAGTTTCAGAAGTATCTTTCTCTATGCGATGTGGTGGGGGTAAGTTGCCGTCGTATGCAACAGTATATGTCTGCCAAGTGGCCCTGCAACATATATTATCTGCCCAATGGATTCTATGACTTTACAGGTGAAGATTTGGCGGTGGATTTTGATATTAAGGAGAATATCATCCTTACAGTAGGGCGTATTGGCTCGTGGCAAAAGAGTAATGAAACGTTGTTGGAAGCGTTTGCTCAAATCGCTGGAGAGATTCCGGATTGGCGGCTTCGTTTGGTTGGGGGGATTGCCGCTGAGTTTAGGAAATATATCAAAAAATATTTTGAAAAATATCCGCATTTGCAGGGCAGAGTGGAGTTTCCGGGGGCTGTACAGGATAAGAGGGAACTTATGGCAGAGTATCGCAAGGCGAAGGTTTTTGTTCTTTCCTCGGTGTTTGAAGGCGGCACTCCAAATGTTGTTGCCGAGGCACTGCATGGAGGATGCTGCATGGTTACTTCGGATATTGACGGATCATGGGATGTGGTGGACAATGGCGCTTGCGGAGAAATTTTCCCCGTAGGAGGTGTGAAGCCACTGGCGGCTATCTTGCAACGGGTGTGTAGAGATGAGCAGCTGTTACTGAAAAGAGGTCGAAGAGCGGTGGATTACTGCTGGGAAAATTACGATTTTCTTAAGATTGCGGCCAGGCTTTATTGTTTGCTTTTTGATGAACCGCCGAAGAAATATGGCAGGGGGCGTTAGTTATGAGTATGATTGTCTTTGACGGCGAACGGTTTGTTTATGGGGACGATGATGGCAGACAGCGTGTACTACTGAATGTCAGGGAGATTTATGGGAATCATAGTGCTGTAAGCATGATGCAGAATAAGGATGCTTCCTATGGGATGACGAGAAATGAGAAGCCATTTATAAATGCGTTGCTGGAGTATCTTGAACCATTTAAGGCAAAAGGGCAGCTTGGCAGCATTCACGTACTGCTTATGTTAATTCGTGAATTATTGAAGAAACCTCGTGCGATAAAGGTGTTGAGAGTGGGAGGCCGATTGGAGGATGCTTTTAATTTGGCGGCGGCCGATATATTGAAAGCATTCCATGCCGATAACCTGCTTTGCAGCATAAGCGAAGGAGCAGGCACTCCGGATGCGGAGAATATACTTCATGTTCCATTGGAAATGAAGGGGCTTCAGATGGGGTGCAGGCAGGCGGAAGCTGTTTTCTTTGATGATATGGGGGGAGGAATATCATCGGACATGATAGGCAGGTTGCTTCCAGTTTTACGACCATCCGGCTGCGTTTTTTGTCTGACGTCGCGTGGGGAATTGATGGATGCCTGTCAAAAATTAATGCCAGGGGCAGAGAGGTTGCGTGCGGAGAGAAACCTTTGGCTTTTGGTGCATGAACTTTCTTACAGTGAATGGGAACATGTTTGGAGCCTGACTCCTGAGGGGAAGCTGGCGAGAGAGAAAGTAGAAATTGTTAAGAATATGAATTTACTGCGTATGGATATGGAGGTTCTTGAATTCCTGGATGGCATTAAAGTAAGCCGCTTGATGAAGACTGCTAAGGATTTGGAGATATCCATAAAGGATATATATATATATATGGCCAGCATAGATGCCAAGTTGCTGGTTACGCAGTTTCGCGAGGTGCTCATGGACTGGCAGCTTGGAATAGCAGAGCCGAAGCGTGTGCGGGCGTGTTTTGAGGCCTTGCGAGAGGAACTTTTTAAATACGGTGATATTTCGGGGGAGTTAGGTAGCTTAAATTTTCTAAGTTAATCACATACATATATGTGAATTAGAAAACCCGGTAATCTAAATGAGAATGTGTGGCTGTTGGTATTGAGGTGATGGGAAATGCTTTTACACAAAGCTGGAATACCATAGCTTGAAAGCGTATGAGAAAATTGGCGCAGAAAAACCAGCCTCTGAAAAACAAATTTTTTCAGAGTTCAAGCACGCTTACGCCAGGCATTTACATGGATGACGGATATTATTGCGAATAACCGAATATACCACATCATGGAAGAGTGATGGTGCCCTTCTTCCAACAACCCGTC
>NZ_FNWN01000049.1:0-15592 GCF_900108415.1 Selenomonas sp. KH1T6 | reverse complement strand
CATTCCTTTTCTATGGATTTGCACCGCGAAATGCCTTTCCATGATAGAGGATTGTCCTCTTTTTGTACAGTTTAGTTGATAAATTCAACTAGATTTGAATCCCACAAGAAAATATTCAGACCCTTTTTTATCTACGTTCTTTTTCGTGGATTTTGTCTTCTTGCGTGGGATACCATAGGTGCTGAAGCGCTTATCATCCTTTACCCTGTCATAAACCACTTCATCAACATTAAAAGGTGGATTAAAGGTTATTTGAAGCCCCTCAGGTCTCCGATCGTTATATATCAAGGATCTCACTTCCTTTACCTGTCAATGAAGTCCTTTCTTCTTCTCCTTGTATTGTCCAGCAAAGGCTGCATGAAGTCAATACACGCTTCGCTCTTCGGTATTGACCTCATGCAGCCTTTGCTAGGTAGAGCTGAGAAGAGAAGAAAGGCTTACCTTGTTTACTACGAATACCACTTGAGATGATGCTGGAAATAATGGCCATCACATAATCAAAGGCCCCAACAGCATCATACGGGTCAGAATAAAAGGTGTTGGCTTCTTGAATCTCTCCTCGCACATTGTTGAGCATGAGGTTCATCTTGGCTAATTTCACCGTATCAGGTTCTTTTTCCACGCCAAAGCATTTGAATTTCATTAGTTCATTGTTGTCGGCATTGTGCCTGTGCATATAACGGGCCGCCTGGACAAACATACCTCCTGAACCACAAGCAGGATCCAGGAACTTCTTTTCCCCGCCTGCTTCGGGACTGAGCACTTCCACCATATAACGAACTACTGTAGAAGGCGTGTAGAATGCACCACCATCCTTGCCCTCAGCCAAGGCAAAATTCCCTAGGAAATATTCATAAATTTCCCCAAAGATATCCAGCGTAGAATTTTCGGGAATGTCTTTGAATATCCTTATAATACGAGATAATAACTCTGGCTCCTCCTCAGGCACCAACTGTCCATATACATCTTTGGGCAATACATTTTGCAAAGGAGCATTTTCTTTCTCGATGGCCTCCATGGCTTCTTTTACTAGCACTGCCTTCTTCTCATCATCAGGAGCATCATTGATATGATCATAATATGCTTCTTCCGGCAGATAGAAGCCACACTTCTCAAAAGCTATTTCCTTGAGCGTCTTTTCCCTGCGACTGCCTTTTAACTTCTCATATTCTGCCAGAATTTCCTCTTTATGCTGCTTGTATAAAATATCAGCATAGCAAAGGAAGATAAGTCCCAGTATAGGCTGACCATACTTATTCGCCGCCAAATGCGCCCCAGAGCGAAGCACATCCGCTGCATGCCACAAATCATCTTTAAGCTTTTTCAGTTCCAAATCAGTTATTCTATTTTCCCTTCAATATCTTTCACAAAAAAATATGTCGGCATTTTCCCCAACTCTATCCGTCACTCTGCCTCTTCCTCCATGGTCTCCAGCAAGAAACTCACCGGGCGGAAGCCGTCGTTGCAGGAGATCATAGCCGAGCGGGGATTCTTCATCCAGCCGTCGTAGAAGCCCTCTGCGCCATGGGCCAGCCCCATGACAAAAGGAGACATGGATTCCCAGGCACTCTGGCAAAGGCCTTCAGGCCGCTGCCAGCCATTGGCGATATACACAGCGCCTTCTTCAATATCGCAGGCATGTTCGATGGGGTTTTCATACTTTTCCATCAAATCGAGATAACAAGCCTTCCGCATGACAGTTATCCGAACTTTTTTCATGCCAGCACCTCCCCGTTCAATTCTATGTTAATTTTACTAGCAAATCTTAGCAAGCACAAGCTGTCAAACGCAATGGGTCCCTGATGTTTGCATAAGCGTTCAAAAAAACAGGCGCCCCCTGACTCCGAAGGGCACGCCTGCTTTCATCTTCATATCCTATCCTGCCTTATATCCTCAGCAATGAGTTCCTCAAGCCGTCCTACGGTCATGTCCTTCTCGGAATAGACATTCAGGCCGTGTTTCATCAGGAGGGCTGCTGTCACGCCGGGATGCTTGGTGTACTTGCCGGTGAAGCTGCCGTCGTGGACACGGTGGACGCCGCAGGAGGGGCTGCCCTCCTTCAGGATGGCCACCCTCGCATGGTAGGCTTCGGCAATCTTCAGGGCCTTGTCTGCGCCGGTGAGCATATAGGAGGTGAGCTCCCTGCCCTCTGCATCCTGCACTGCGGCCTTGCCCTGGAGCACCTTCTTGCCGTTGCCACCCTGGATTTCCATGGGGGGACGGGGGACGGGCAGCATGGCGAAGCACTCGGGACAGATGGCTATGAACCTGCCCCGCTCATTGTAGCGCATCAAGAGTTCATGTGGATTGGCACCGCCGGAATACTTTACCTTGTGCCCCAAAAGACAGGCACTGACCAGTATCATCTCCTGCAACCTCCTCTTACGCCAAAGGGCTTCACATTGATGCCCAGCCTGCCTGTCAGCGCAGGCAGGCTGTCCATGTGCAGCTCCTCCCCTGCTTTCAGGGGGATAGCCGCGCAGGTGCGGGCATCGTCAAGAGCGTTATGGTGCTTGAAATCTATCTCCAGGAAGGAACCCACGGTATTCAGCTTGTGGTTCTCAAGCTTCGGCCACACCTTGCGGGAAATGGTCACCGTGTCGCAATAGGAAAACTTCGGCATCGGCAGCCCTGCCCGCATGAGACAGGCCCCCAGCACCCCCATGTCAAAGGGGGCGTTGTGAGCCACCACTACCTTTCCCTCCAGATGCTCCCTCAGCTCCGGCCAGATTTTGGCGAAGCTGGGGGCATAGCGGGTATCCTCTCTGGTGATGCCGTGTATTTGGGTATTGAAGGGATTGTACTTATTCTCAGGCGGCTGAATCAGGGTGTAGTAGGAATCGTAGAGCTTACCCTCCACCACCTCCACCACGGCTACGGAACAGGCCGAATCCCTGGCAGCAGTGGCAGTCTCAAAGTCAATCGCCGCAAAGTTCATCATTACTTGCTTCTCTTTTCCTGCAAATACTCGTCAATGGCAGCAGCTGCCTTGCGGCCTGCGCCCATGGCCAGGATGACCGTGGCTGCGCCAGTGACGATATCGCCGCCGGCAAAGACACCGGGCTTGGAAGTAGCGCAGCTCTCCTCATCGGCCACGATATTGCCCCGCTTGGTAGTCTCGAGCCCCGGGGTGGTGTGGGCGATGATGGGGTTGGGACCGGTGCCGATGGCGATGATGACCGTGTCCATCTCCAGTTCAAACTCAGAACCTTCCACAGGCGCAGGACGGCGGCGGCCGGAAGCGTCAGGCTCGCCCAGTTCCATGCGGATGCACTTGAGGCCCTTCACCCAGCCTTCTTCGTTACCCAGAACCTCCACAGGATTGGTGAGCAGCTGGAAGTCAATGCCCTCTTCCTTGGCGTGCTCCACTTCCTCCTTGCGGGCGGGCAGCTCGGCCTCGCTGCGGCGATAGACGATGTAGACATGCTCGGCCCCCAGGCGCAGAGCCGTGCGGGCTGCGTCCATGGCCACGTTGCCGCCGCCTACCACGGCCACATTCTTGCCCACCTTGATGGGGGTAGCATATTCGGGGAACTTGTAGGCCTTCATGAGGTTGCAGCGGGTCAGGAACTCATTGGCAGAGTACACGCCGTTGAGGCTTTCGCCGGGAATGCCCTGGAAATGGGGCAGGCCTGCGCCAGTGCCCAGGAATACCGCGTCAAAGCCCTCTTCCTCCATGAGCTCATCCACCGTAACCACACGGCCCACTACGCTGTCAAGTTCGATTTTCACACCCAGCTTCTCGATGTTCTCGATTTCCTTGGCCACAACCTTATCCTTAGGCAGACGAAACTCGGGAATGCCATAGGAAAGCACGCCGCCAGCCTTATGCAGTGCCTCAAAGATGGTGACCTTGTAGCCCTTCTTGGCCAGGTCCCCTGCACAGGAAAGGCCGGAGGGACCTGCGCCGATGACAGCTACCTTCTGGGCATCTTCAGCGTACTGCACAGGCTCCACAGGCTCATTCTTGGCCATGGCCCGGTCAGCCACGAAGCGCTCCAGACGGCCGATAGCCACGGACTCGCCCTTCTTGGCCAGCACGCACATCTTCTCGCACTGGTTCTCCTGAGGGCAGACGCGGCCGCAGACGGCAGGCAGCCCGTTGGACTCCTTGATGGTCTTGATGGCCTCATCATAGTTGCGCTCTTTGATCTCGCCTATGAACTTTGGGATGTCGATGGACACAGGGCAGCCCTTGCGGCACTGGGGCACCTTGCAGTGCAGGCAGCGCTCTGCCTCGGCTACAGCCGTTTCCTCATCGTAGCCCAGAGCTACCTCATCAAAATTATGTGCACGGACCTTGGGGTCCTGCACCGGCATTTTATGTTTTTCCAAAGAAAGAGCCATTTAGCTTACCTCCGCTCAGCGATCCAACCCGATATTGCACACATGATCCTTTTCCTGGGCTTCCAGGTCACGGTACATGCGCTGACGGCTCATGAGGCCTTTGAAATCCACCAGGTGGCCGTCAAACTCCGGGCCGTCCACGCAGGCAAACTTGGTCTCGTCACCCACCTGCACCCGGCAGCCGCCGCACATGCCGGTACCATCCACCATGATGGGGTTCAGGCTGACGATGGTGCGGATGCCTAAATCACGGGTAGCATCTGCCACGCTCTTCATCATGATGACAGGACCGATGGCGGTAATCTGGTCAATCTTCTCCCCGCGGTCCACCAGAGCCTGCACTGCATTGGTGACAAAGCCCTTGATGCCGTAGGAGCCATCGTCGGTGGTGACCACCACTTCATCAGTGACGGCCTTCATCTCCTCCTCCATGATGAGGATGTCCTTTGTCTTGGCGCCCATGATGGCGATGACTTTGTTGCCTGCTTCCTTCATGGCACGGGCAATGGGATAAGTGGGAGCCACGCCGATGCCGCCGCCCACTACCACTACGGTGCCCAGTTTCTCAATCTCAGAAGGCTGTCCCAGAGGGCCCACGAAATCCACGATGGAATCCCCCACATTAAGCTCAGCCAGCTTCATAGTGGAAGCGCCAATGACCTGGAACACGATCAGCACGGCGCCGGTCTCACGGTTGAAATCTGCAATGGTAAGGGGAATGCGCTCTCCCTTTTCGTCTACACGCAGGACGATGAACTGTCCTGCCTGGGCCTTCTTAGCCACCCGGGGTGCTTCAATCTCCATGGCGAAAACGCTGGGAGACCACTCCTCTTTCTTCAAAATCTTGAACATGCTGCACTCTCCTAAATACAATTATGCAAATATATCTCTCAGCCGAAAATACCGGCCAGGTAAGCTTCCAGATTGGTCTTGATGGGCATGACGTAAAGGCTGCTGCCCGTGCGCTCTGCGAAATCCATGACCTTCTTGGCAAAGGCCACACTCCACTCCAGGTCAGGGCGGAAGTCATGGGGGAAGACCACGTTGTTCTTCCTCTCCCAGTAGCTCTGGGAACGGCTGTTCATAACCGGGGAAACGCCCCAGTACACTTCCATGCCCTGCAGCATATCCGCATAAACCTCCAGATAACGCAGATCAAAGAAAGGCTGGGTGAAGAAACCCGCTGCCCCCGCCTGCTTCTTGCGGCGGGTCCTGTAGAGTTCTTCCTTCATGGAAGAGCGGTATTGGTCAATGCCTGCATAGACCTTCACCTCAGGCATTTCCTGACGGAACTTGCGGATAACATCAGTAGACTGGGTGGGATAAACCTCGTGGAGCATATCCTGGGGCGGGTCGCCCTCGATGACCAGCACCTCAGTGATGCGGTGCTCACGCAGGTATTCCTTCATGGGCAGCTCCTTATCAAGGTCTACGTCCATGGCTCTGATATGGGGCATCACCGTGCCGAAATAATCCTGGGCAATGCCTGCCCCCTCCCAGCTGCGCAGCGGCAGCCTAAGGAGATCAGGGATATTGATGACATTTACCTGCCCTTGGTATTTTTTCAAGAGTTCCAGTTCTCCCCGCAGGCTTTCTTCCTCCCGCGGCACCAGTTCAACGGAAACACGCTTCATGTTCTGCCCCCTATCATTAAGGAAATTTATGTCTCATAAAACCAGGCTAATACTTGGCCAAAGTCAGTAATATTGTAAACTGTTTCCACCTCTTTTGCAAGCTAAAGCGCCCAAAAGCATAGACCCTCAATGATCGGATTTGTTGCTTCTTACTTCCCCTGCCTTACGGTTATCAATCAGGAATCTTGCCGACTCTCCCGGTTTCAGGATTTTCCTGGCTGAGGACAGGGGTTGCTGATATTTTTCCAGGCCATTTTCCTCGTTGGCCTCCAAGCTGGTGACAAGCTGGAAGGCAATTTCCTCCCCAGAGTCAGGAACCTTCACGCTTACTTCCAGTTTTTCTCCTTCCGGCACCATGAAAGAGGCCATCCTGCCATAAACTTTCAGTTCCGAATCCACGCTGTGGGACTGATGGGTTATGCTGCCATTCAAATAGGAAGCTGTTTCCTCTCCCCCAGGCAAAGACAGCGTTATTTCCAAAGGAATGCCACTTTGGCCGGGATTCACTTTCACAGGCTGCTTCCCTTCAAAATCCACTTGCAAGCGGCACAAGGTAGGGGTTCCCCGCATATAAATCTCTTTTGGCTCGCCAGATAGAATCCAGGCATTGTAAGTGTCTGCCGAATGCATATTCATGGCACTCCTGGCTGCCTCAGGATTCTTTTCCTGCAGCATTTCCGTGAAGCCCACCCCGCTGGCAGCCTGTTCACCGCTCTCTGGCATACTTTTCTTGATAGCATTTACCATAGCAGTATGCCCCAGCTTGCCCCTGCGCTTGTAGAATTTTTCCACAGACCCCACGGCCCACTGCATATTCTTCACCGCCCGGGCAAAGTCTTCACTGCCCGGCATGGGCTTATAACGCCTGCCAGTTAGCTCCGTAAAGGGCACTTCCATCCTGGCCACCAGCTGGTCATAACGCTCTGTGTTGCCCTTGAGCTTGGTAGCGGTAGGCAGATAGAGGCAGACCCCAAAATTATTGTAATCCCAGGAACCTCCCTTGAAGGGAAGCTCCGGCACTGCATCCTCCGGGTTGATGATATTGAAGATATTCTGATAGAGTCCCGCCCTGCGCTCACCTATGACCGTGCAGCTGCTGGGAGTGGCAAAGGTATAGGTATAGACACGGCTGGATTCCGCTTGGAAGATTGTGCCATCATCAGCAGCTTCTCCCCTGTCCAGGAACGCCCCTACCAAATCGGCCACCGCCGCCCCCCGGCTATGGCCCGTAATCAGGAAGCTGGCCCGGCCTTCCTCTACCCCCTGCTCCTGCAGATAGGCGTAAAGATCCTGCAGCACCAGTCGGGCAGCCTTCTCGAAGCCCTCATGGTAGCGCTGCTTCTTACGGGTGGAGTCCGCAATATTGAGATTGCTGAGCCATTCCTGCTGGCCGTTGGTGCCGCGTATGGCCACCAGCACTGCTATATCTCCGTTGGGCAAGTCCATCAGGCCGAAGGAATACGCGCTCTTATCCTTATACTCAGGCTCTATCAGCTTGTAATGATAGTCGCGCACAGAACTGCCATCGCCGCCCAGCTCCGTCCAAAGCCTGGTCAGTGTGCCCTGCTCCTGCAGGTATACAGATGATGATATGGCCCCACAGATGCGTGCCAGGCCATGATTGTAAACATAGCTGTCCCCCTGAAGCCAATACTTGTCCCACTGGTAAGACAGAGGTACTTCTTCAGCTGTACTTACTGCCCCTACCGGCAGTTCTGCATTCACAGGCATAGCCTCTGCTGTACTTGTTACAGCCAAAGAGGCCCCTGCCAGCAGACCTGCCAGCACGAGCCCCTTCAGCACGCCTGGTCTCACTTGACCTCCACGCAGTGCTTGTCGTTTATTTCCTTCACCTTCTGCACGCGACGGCGATATTTCTCAGCCGTCAGCGGGTCGGTGTGCATCCAGGTCTTCACCGTCTCCATGGCGATGGCGCCGCCGATGATTTTGCCCCCCAGGCACAGCACATTGGAATCATTGTGCTCACGGGCAAGCTGGGCGCAGAAGGGGTCCTGACACACCACGGCGTAGATGCCATTCAGCTTGTTGGCAATCATGGCGCTGCCGTAGCCCACGCCGTCCACGAAAACGCCCCTGTCACACTCGCCCTTGGCCACAGCCAAAGCTGCAGGATAGACAAAATCCGACAGGTCGCAGGACTCCTCATCATAGGTGCCGAAATCCTTCACCTCATGGCCCTCGCTCTCAAGATAAGCCTTGATTTCCTCTTTCAGCTTGGTGCCTGCATGATCATTAGCCATTGCTATCTTCATGGTCAATTCCTCCCCATATTGTCAAAATATTCCTTGACATTAAGCCTACCAGATTAAAACTGCGGGGTCAAGGGTCAATCTGCTGTGCCAGCCTTTCTGCCAGCAGAGTATAGCGCCTTTTGGTGCGGTCATTCTCCACCGCCGTGTTGAGCGCCGCCTTGCTGCCCAGGAGAATCACCCTCTGCTTGGCACGGGTGACTGCCGTATACAGGAGATTCCTCTGCAGCATAATATAGTGGTTTTCCACCAATGGCAGGATGATGACGGGATACTCGCTGCCCTGGCTCTTGTGGACGCTCATGGCATAGGCCAGCTGCAGCTCTATGAGCTCGCTTTTCTCATAATCCACGATGAAGTCATCGCCGAACTTCACGCTGGCCTTCTCCGGCTCCATCTGCACGATAAAGCCAATATCCCCGTTGAACACGTGCTTCTGATAGTTGTTCTTGGTCTGCATGACCTTGTCACCCAACCGGAAGGTCTGGATGGAATTCTTGAACTCCGGTTTTTGGGGGCTCTTGGGATTCAGGGCCTCCTGCAGGAGCTTGTTGAGATTCTCCGTGCCGCACTCCTGCCGGTGCATGGGCGAGAGCACCTGCACATCCTGCAGGGGTGACCAGCCTTCCCTGGGCAATATTTCCCGACAGAGCTTCACCACCATTTCCGCCGTGGCTGTGCCGTCCGGCAGGGGAATGAACTGGAAGTCCCCCTCCCCCAGGGGACCGCACTCAGGCAACCGCCCTGCGTTGATGGCATGGGCATTCATGACAATGCCGCTGCCCTCCCCCTGGCGGAAGACCTCCGTCAGGCAGACCTTGGGTATGACCCCGGAGCGCAGGATATCCTTCAGCACCGACCCCGGCCCCACGGCAGGCAGCTGGTCCACGTCCCCAACCAGCACCAGATGGCAGCCATCCGGCACCGCCGCCAGGAAGTGCTCCATGAGCACGATATCCATCATGGAAACCTCGTCCAGTATGATGACGTCAGCCTCCAGCTGCTGCTCCTCGTCCTTGGCAAAGGCCATGCCGCCTTTGCCCCCCTGGGCCTCCAGCATGCGGTGGATAGTCATGGCCTTGCGGTCCGTAGCCTCCGAAAGACGCTTGGCCGCCCGTCCTGTGGGCGCCCCCAGCTGCACCTCCAGCCCCTTGGCCTCCAAAAGGTCGATAATGCCCCGCACCACCGTGGTCTTGCCTGTACCGGGACCGCCGGTAAGCACCATGACCCCGTATGTAAGAGCCGCCTTCATGGCTTCCCTCTGGCCCTCTGCCAGGGTCACACCTGTGCGGTGCTCCCACTTCTCAATCCTGCGGTCTGTGCTTGCCGTTTCATATTCATCGGCATATTTCTGCAGATAGAGAAGCTTTTTGGCAGCCTTCACCTCTGCCCTGTAAAGATAGGGAGGATATATCAAGAGCTCCGAACCGCCCTTGACATATTCCACGGCCAAGGCCTGCCGCTGAAGCTGGACTTTGAGCACTTCCCTCACGCGCTGAGGTTCCACATGCAGCAGGCTGGCGGATTTGCTGACCAAAGGGTCCTCCGGCACACAGCAATGGCCTGAGAGGGCAATATTCTGCAGGGCGTAGTCAATGCCTGCCGCCACTCTCCCTTCATCATCCTTGGTCAGCCCCATGGAAGACGCGATAGCATCTGCCGTGGCAAAGCCTATGCCCTCCACCTCACGGGCCAGGCGATAGGGAGACTTTTCCAGCACTTCCAAAGCAAAGGAGCCGTAAACCTTGAAGATGCGGGCGGCATAAGTGCCGGACACGCCGTGGCTTTCCAGCCAGAGCATGATTTCCCTGAGCTCCGACTGGGCCCGGTAGGATTCGGCGATTTTCTCCGCCGTCTTCTTGCCGATGCCCGGCACTTCCTTCAGCCTGCCAGGGTGGTTTTCTATGATATCCAAAGTGTCCTTGCCAAAATGCTTAACCAGCCGACTGGCGTTCACCGGTCCGCAGCCTTCAATGACCCCGGAGGCCAGGAAGCGCTCTATGCCTGCGGCACTGGTGGGGGAGGAAAGGTGCATGCTCTCAGCCTTGAACTGCTGGCCGAAGCGGGGGTGGGTGACCCACTTGCCCGTAAGATGCACCTGCTGGCCCACCAGCGGCGGCTCACAGCTCAAGGTGACGGAAGTGCGGCTCTTGGTATGCACAGGCTGCAAGCGGATAACGGAAAACCTGCCGTCCTCCGAAGCAAAGACAATGCTGTCCACCACGCCTTCCAGTTCTTCCGCTGCCTCCAGTCCCGGCAGGGAAAGCTGCTGGCTGTCAGCTTCTTTTGCTTTACTCATGGCTTACGCCTCCGTCAGCTGCGCCCACTTCTCATAGCGCTCCTCGATTTCCTTCTCCTTGGCTGCATAGGCTTCGGCTATCTGCTGGCTCTTTTCCGGATCAGCCTGCACCTCTGGCAGATTCATCTCATATTCCAGGCCCTTGAGCTCAGCCTCGGCCATGGCGATTTCCGCCTCGGCCCGCTGGATCATCTCAGTGCGCTTGGCATCGCTCATGCTCTGGATGCGTCCCAGCTCTGCTTTCTGCTGTTCCTGCTTTCTGGCAGCCTTTTCCTGCTGATTGCCAGCAGCCTGCTCCTGCTTCTGCTTTTCCTTCTGCCTGCGCTCCTCGGCTTCCCTTTCTGCCCGCTCCTCGGCCTCAGCTTCCGCTTCAGCTTCCTTCTTCATGAGATAGTAGCTGTAGCCGCCGGTATACTCCGTGAGAGTGCCCTCAGCCAGCTCCAGGGTGCAGTTGGCCACTTTATCTAGGAAGTAGCGGTCATGGGATACTGCCAGGAAGGTGCCGGGGTAGGCCATGAGGGCCTCCTCCACTGCCTCCCGGGCCGGGATATCAAGATGGTTGGTAGGCTCATCCAGAATCAGGAAATTGGCCCCCGTCAGCATCAGCTTGAGGAAGGCAACCCGGGACTGCTCACCGCCTGAAAGTTCCCCTATGCGGCGCAGCACCTCATCCCCATGGAAGAGGAAGGCTCCCAGATATTTCCTGGCCTGTTCCTCATCCATGCCATACTCATAGAGGATTTCGTCCAGAATGGTGTTTTCAGGATTCAGCCCTTCATGCTGCTGGGAGAAGTAGCCGATTTTCACCCGGCTGCCGATTTTCACATCGCCGCTTTTGGGAGCAAGCTCTCCCACCAGAATCCTCAACAGAGTGGTCTTGCCTGCCCCGTTGGGACCCACCAGAGCCACACCATCACCATTGCGGATCAGGAGATTTATGTCCTTGAAGACCTCGTGATTGCCAAAGGCAAAAGAAATATTCTCCAGTTCCGCCACCCGCTGGGCACACTCCGGCGGAGCATTCAGGGCAAAGTAGTTGAAGGTGGCCGTCTCCGGCGGCAGCACGATGCGTTCCAGCCTGTTCAGCTGGCTCTGACGGCCCCGGGCCTGCTTGGACTTGATGCCCGCCTTGTACTTCCTGATATACTCTTCGGTCTTTTTGATATGCTCCTGTTGCTTCTCATAGGCAGACTGCAGGGCTGCCCTGCGCTCCGTCTTCACCTTCATGTAGTAGGTGTAGTTGCCATGGTAGGCAGTGATGGTCTTGCCATCCAGCTCAAAGATATGGGTGGCAATGCGGTCCAGGAAGTAACGGTCATGGGAGATGATCAGCACGCCGCCGCTGTAGGTTTTGAGGAACCCTTCCAGCCACTCAATCATCCTGATATCCAGATGGTTGGTAGGCTCATCCAAAAACAGGAAGTCAGGCTCCCTCAGAAGGGCTTTGGCCAGGCAGATGCGGGTCTTCTGTCCCCCGGAGAAATGCTGGACGTTCTTCTTGAACTCCTCCTCCGTAAAGCCCAGGCCATAGGCAATGCGGCGGATACGGCTCTCATAGTCATAGCCCCCCAGGAGCTCAAAACGCTCCACTACGCGGCCATAGGCAGAAAGGGTCTCCTCATCATGGTTTTCCGCAATGGCCTTTTCCAGCGCCTTCTTGCGTTCACCCAGTTCGATGATATCCTCAAAGGCCCGCTTGAATTCCTCAAAGAGGGTGCCCGTGCCAAAATCAGCCTGCTGCTCCACATAACCGATAGTTGCATTAGTGTCAAAAGCGACGGTTCCCCCGTCGCTTTCTTCCAGTCCCATGAGGCAGCGCATCAAGGTAGTCTTGCCGGCACCATTCGGCCCCACCAGCCCCACCTTGTCCCCCCGGGAAATCTCAAAATTCACATCGTTAAAAAGTTCGTCTATGCCAAAGGCCTTCTTGAGGCCCTGTACCTTGAGCATACTCAATTGCGTTTCTCCTGTTACCTTGTCTTGTAATCAAGCCCTATGCGCAGCACCGCCTGATTGCTGCTGCCCCCATCCATTATGATGCAGGGGAAGGGCATACCATAGAACACATCGGTGTTGCGGGCAGAGGTTGTGATGCTGGTCTGCTCACGGGAACTGGTCTTGCCCGTCTCCACGCTGGAAATCACAAAACCCTTGCGCTGGAGGATTTCTGCTGCCTCCGCGCCAGCCCCGTTGATGCCGCTGTCATTTATAACCAGCACCTTGATTTCCGAGGGCTTCATGGGTTCCTGAGGCTCAGGCTTCTCCTCAGTGCCGGCCGAAGACTGGCCATCCTGCTTCTCTCCCAGCTTGATTCCCTTGGGCAGTTCAGCCAGGTACTTGTCCTCAGCCTCCTGGTCTGCCTGCTGCGCTTCCGTGCCCAGTTCCAAGCCCAAAGCCTGGGGCAGAATGGCACGCACATCGGTAATATCGGGAATCCAGTAGCTGATATCCTGCAGGAAAGCAGGCTGTCCCGGCACCATCTGGGCTTGCAGGCCGTTCTTGTGTACCTGCTCCATCAGCCCTGCAAATTCCAGCAGTTCCGTGACGCTCATATCTGTTTCCACAGCCGTGCGGATTTCCTCCGCCAGCTTGGGCAGGCGGGGCAGCATCTCTGGAGAAATGACCTTGGCCAGCACCGCCTTCATGAACTTCTGCTGACGGCCCACCCGGCCAATGTCACCCTCGCCGTCGCGATAGCGCACATACTGGATGGCCCTGTCCCCGTCCAAATGCTGCTCACCAGGATAAAGGTCAATGACCAGCCCCCCGTTATCATCCCAGGGGTCCTCGTAATACATGCGCTTTTCCACATTCAGGTCTACGCCGCCGATGGCGTCAATGATGCGCTCAAAGGATTTGGTGTCAATGAGGATATAGTGATCCATCTTGACCCCCAACAGATTTTCCACTGTCTGCTGGGTGAGTTTGTGCCCCCCAAAGGCATAGGCATGGTTTATCTTGTCAAAGCCATTTCCCTCAATGGCCACCCTGGTATCACGGGGAATGGACAGAAGGGCTGCCTTGCTGCTGTCCACATCCACAGCAGCCACCATCAGGGTGTCGCTGCGGCCCACATCATCTGCCCGGCGGTCAACTCCCATGATCATCACGTACTTCACATCGTCAGGACGGCTAACCTCCCCTGGAGATGCTCCGGGACTTATGCCGCCGCGCAAAAGGGCGACAGCCACCAACATCACCAGCAGGGCAACGGCTCCCAGCCATTTCACCCTGGTATAATCACGCTTTACTTTGCGTTTCTTTCGCATTGAGCTCTGCTCCTTACCTAAATATATATGGACCCACGAAGCCTAGTATATCAAATCTGGAAGCCTGCCGCAATGACCTGCAGAAAGCAGGCAAAAATCGGAAAAATATAGCTGTTCAAGCAGGATAAAATAAGGTAAGATTGAATCATATATAGCGAGAAAGGTAGTGATAGAATGATACGCCTGCCCATAAAAAAACTGAAACCCGGCATGATTATCGCCCAAAGCATCTACAACAGGCGCGGCGCAAGCTACCTGGTGAAGGGCAGACCACTGACCGAGGAATATATTGCACGTCTTTCCAAAATCGGACTGCCAGCAGTAACCGTCACTTCCTCTGACCCGCGTTTCCAGCTGCCTCCCCCCGAAGACATCGTGCAGGAAAATACCCGCATTCATGCAATAGAGACCATTTACAACGCCTTTCAATCCATAGAAAAAGAAGGCAGCCTGGACGTGGCTGCCATACAATCCGTTACGGACACACTGGTCCTGGATATCATCGAGCGGCGTCACAATCTGGTACAGCTCACGGATATCCGTCTCCATGACACTTACACCTTTGCCCACAGCGTCAACGTGGCCATCCTCTCGGCCATGATGGGAGTGCTGAAAGGCTACAACCAAAAGGATCTGCAGCTGCTGACCATGGGAGCCATGCTCCATGATGTGGGCAAGATTGATACCCCAAATGACCTCCTGAACAAGCCCGGACGACTGACAGATGTAGAATATGATACCATCAAGCAACATCCCGGCAACGGCGCCCTGCGCATCATGGAGATGCAGGACAAGCTGCCTGATGCCAGCACCCTGGCCTCAATCGCCGCCGAGCACCATGAGCACATAGACGGCAAAGGATACCCCAGAGGTCTCAGAGGCGGCCAGATAAACCGCTACGCCAAGGTGGTGGCCGTGGCAGATGTCTATGATGCCCTCACCAGCGTACGTCCCTATAAGAAAGCCTATCCCCCCAATGTGGCCCACAACATCATGGTGCGGCTGAACAGGGGACAGTTCGACCCGGAAGTGCTGGATATTTTCTTCAATAACGTAGCCCTCTACCCCGTAGGCACTATTCTCCAAACCGTCTACGGCTTCGCCATTGTTTCTGAAGTCCAGTTTGGGCGTACCTCCACTCCCACCATCATCGTCTTTGCCACCCTTGAAGGCAAGCTCATGAAAAAGCCCTTGACCATCAATCTCAGCAATACTGAGGAAAAGAACGATGCTATCCAGCTGGTTATCCTCGATAACGAGCTGCGCCACTTCCTCCACGAGCTGAATTTCGATCCCACTTATTACCTTATGAACCAGGGAAGCTAAAAAGCCGCTACAGACGGCTTTTTTTGTGTTTATTGGTTTATCGCCAGTAAGTGAGGGGCATGGGTATGGCTTGACATTGTCGAAGTAACCTTCCCTGAAAAATGACCTCCACCGTGAAACGGGGGAGGGGGACCACCGAAGGTGGTGGAAGGGGCAAAAGAGCAGCCTTGCTTTCCCCCTTCCGTCAGCCTTCGGCTGCCACCTCCCCCGCAAGCGGTGGAGGTAAGTATAGCTAGTTAAGTTAGCATAAAACAAAGAGGATACCCATTGCTAGGTATCCTCGCTTAACTGGCAGCTTCCTATCCTCCCAGCCCGTCTCCAGGCAAGTACTTTCGGCCTCTGAATGCTTAACTACTGTGTTCGGAATGGGAACAGGTGGATCCATTCAGGCATCGCCACCAGATATTCAGTTGAAAGATTGCTCTTTCAAAACTATACAGAAGAATT
>NZ_FNWN01000051.1:0-14842 GCF_900108415.1 Selenomonas sp. KH1T6 | reverse complement strand
AACTTTTTGATGATGAGAAGAAGTGAGGAGGCGTTCATCATGGCAGAGAACAACATTGCAAGCAGCGCAAAGGCAGTAGGGGCCGGCATCAGCGGAGGGGTGGGAGTTGGAGGTACCATCGGTACCGCCATAGGCGCTGCATCGGCAATGCCTGCTACGGCAGTCATTGCTCCGGCCATTGTCCCTATCATGATAGTTGCTGGTGTAGCTGGTGCAGTGGGCAGATGGCTGGGCAGGGACTAAAGCCAGCCATATTGCCCTGGCTGGCAGGTATAGACGATTGATTTGTAGAATATATATACCCGGATGGGTATTGATTACGAAATGGAGATGACTGAAATGCGAAAGGTGTTTTTTTCTACAGTTATGATGACCCCTGATAATCCAGGTAACAGGGTAGTCTACCAGAGCCGTGACTTTGACATGGGTGACAGAAATTATTTTGCTCCCATCTCCTATTTACTGGATGCCAACATAGATGAAAATGATGATATACTGATTATCACTACCCTGACGCAGACTACTAACCCGGAAAATAACTATAAGATCCTGAGAAAGGAAATGGAGGAAATACTGGAAGCCCATAAAGCCAAGGCATCCTTCGTAGAAATCTATGAACCTGATCACACGAAGCAACGCGATGAGATGGATTCCCTGACTTTCAGCCGTCATTTCCAGGAGATTTCTGATTACTTCCAGGATGGCGACCGCATCTATGCAGATATGACCTTTGGTATGAAGTGCAATACCATCTGCAGTCTGATTGCCATGTCCTACGCCGCCAAGGCCGGACAGGATGTAGATGTGGACTGTATGGTATATGCCCAGTATTATCGTGGAGATACGGATACTTCTCCTACCTCCGATATTATCGATATAACCAGCCTTTTCTATATCAACACTTTGGTGAACAATACCAAGCCCGGGCAGAAAAAGAGCACTGATGAATTCCTGAGGTTCATGATCGGTTAAATAAGGCGGTGAGAGTGATGAACGCGAATCCTGAGATAGATACGCTGTTGCAGGAGGTCTTGGCGCTGCAAAGCAGGGATGATCTCAATCACCATGAAGAAAAGGAACTGTATGAAAAGAAAAGGTCACTGCTAGGAGACATCTACGCTTTGATTTTCAAAAGAAATGAAGAACGTGACAATTTGTTATTCTTAGATTCTTTTGAGGAAATATTTAAAAAATATTGTAAGGAGAATAAACACGACTTTGTAGCTGATATAAGGAAACGTTATAAATTAAAATGCAAAGGAGTAGAAGCTGAAAAACTCGAAGAAGAAAATCCTGAGGAAGTGGAAATAAGGAAAATAGCAATCAGGGAATCTTTACGTGACATTGCATTGAAACATGGTATGGACTCCAAGGATATAACTGCAGCGTTAAAATTTAATATGCTGAACAGCAAACGTGTGCACCAATTTTTAGTATCAAATTGTGGATATTCTGATGAAGAATGGAAAGAATTTCAAAGGACTGTATTCGATAGGGTACATACAGGCTCTATGGATGCCGAACCTAAAGACGACTCCAGTAAAAATGCTTTTTTGATAGAAGCGTCAAATAAGATAGTGGATAGCCAGGCAGAAGATGACGGTGATGAAAATGAAATGAATTATCTTTATAGTGACGCTATGGACTATGTATTGGAGAATTCCAATAATTATACCGATAAGAGGGGGAATAAGCGTCAAAATGAAGCACAAGGGTATTGGTCTATACAATTTGTAAAAGGAGATGTAGGAAAGAAACGAGCTGAAGAAAAGAAAGATTATATTAATCTGGAATTCTATAATGCTAACAAATATCTCTATGGGAAATATGAAGAAAAGATTATTTTAAGTGAAATAAACAAAGAGAAAGACACAGATAAAGATATTTCTGATAAACTTACAAACCTTCGCAAAAAACTTGTCAAAAAGATACATAACATACTTATGCCCAGAATGTCTGATGAACTCAATTTGCGTCCAGATACCTGGAGAAAAAATTATACTGAAATAAACACATATATATGGCATTTGTTTAATAAATGGCATTTGGTTAAAGAAAAAAATTAAATAAAGAATATCTATAGTCGCTTGCATTTGCATGCGGCTATTTTTTTGCCCGGAAATGCCAAAAGTTGGCAGCAGGAACGGTGATATATATTGAAGGGCAATAGAACGCGAAAAAATATTTCGCAGAAAATGCCAAAAGCCGTTCCCAGGAGCGGTTATATAAAGTGAGAACATTTCAAGCGTATAGGAAAGGACGTGTCTATTATGGCAAAAATGAATCATGTGAACGAAGCAGCGGTAGCTATCCAGCAGAATACTGGTGCAATCAAGCGTGCGGCCAAAGGTATGCTGGCCTACGAGAGAATGGGGGAAGGCCTCTCTAACCTGAATACCATGCGTGGGGGCACCAAAGGCTTCAAGGGGTTCGTCATGGAAGAACTGGAAGCCGGACACGCCAGCGCCCTGGGACGACATACAGAAGTCATCAACAACAACGGTATCGCAGACCTGCGGTACGTCAAGTCAAATGGCACCGAAGTGCTGCAGCAGGTGAAGTCCGGCTACAAGCCCAAGCAGATTGACTTTGGCGAATACACTGGGCAGGAGGTCCTGCTGGACAAGGGCAACACTCACATCCAAACTTTCAAGGAAGCCGGCAGCAAAGTGGGTGTGAAAGTGCGCGAAGGTCATGTGACAGATGCAGAAGCCAAGAAGCTGGCAGATCTCATGCAGCGTGAGAGCAGAATCACCGGCAGCTCCAATGCACCTGTGACTTCCCACCTCTACAGCGGTGCCAAACGAGCAAGCGCAGCCCACAGTGTGGGGCTCAAAGCCGCCAAGTCCAGTGCCATTGCTGGAGCTGGCTTCAGTCTGGGCAGTAATATCGTGGAGGTGGCCAGGGGCAAAAAGTCCGTGAGCGAGGCTGCAGGTGATGTGGTCGTGGATACTGCCAAGGCCGGAGCAGTTGGCTACGGAGCCGGGGCAGTAGGCAGCGTCATTGCCAGTACGACGGCAGGTGCTGCCGCTATCGAAGCTGCCGGAGCGGCTGCTGCCGCCGTAACCTCAGCGCCGGTTATAGGTACAGCTCTCACCGCGGGAGCAACTGCTGTAGGCACGGCAGCCGCAGCTATCTCCACAGGAGCAGGGGCTGCCACCGCTGCTATAGGGCTGACCGCAGCCGCGCCTATCGTAGCTGCCGCCGCACCCTTTGTAGTAGCAGGGGCCGTTATTGGCGGTATTGGCAGCTGGCTCTTTGGAGACTGATGCCAAAAATTTTTGAGCGAAGATGCCAAAAATCCCACTGAAGAGTGGTGTATATAAATAGATAGTTAAGCAACTGTGATATGAGGAGGAAAATATCATGACTTACCGTAACGATGAAGATCTGGAAATCCTGTCCATTGCTGAAGATGATGACCTGCAGGTTCTGATAAGATATTTGACGAGAGATGAGGATGGTGATTTGAGGCTTACCGAAGAACTTTCTTCTACCTCAGGTTATAAAAACAATCGTTATAGCCCCAGAGAGTATTGGCAAGACATTGCTGCTGAGCTGCAGTGCTTTGGCGGCAATACATTTGCCAACTTGTTCCGTGGCGGGAAAGGAGTGCCATACCGTGAGGTGTTGTGCGATGTGTGCGATAACTTGAAGGTGAACTATAATCCCGATGCGGCCATTCCGGTCATCGAAATGAACTTGCTTTGCAAAATCTTGATAAAAGCCGTGGACGAGATGGACGATGAACAGATGAAAGAGCTGATTGAAAACCTGGATATAAAGGTGACTCATTTCACCAAGCAGGCCGTCATAGCCGCTCTGCAGATGATGATCCTCAAAACAGGGTTCACCCCATACAAAATATCTGTCATCGTAGCCAATGCCGTGGCAAGAGCTCTCCTGGGCAGAGGAATCTGTGTTGCTGGTAATGCGGCTCTGACAAAGGCAGTTTCAATATTTGCCGGCCCTGTAGGCCTTGCATTGAATGCCCTTTGGTTTGCCATTGACGTAGCGGGGCCTGCATATCGTGTCACGGTTCCTGCTGTGATTCAGGTAGCGTATATCCGTGCGAAATACAATTTGTATTGAAATCTGAATAAACCGGGCTATGGTACCTAAAGCCCGGTTTATTCAAAAGGAGGCTATTATGGAAAATTCAAGCAAAAGGTTTACAGGTATTCAATTTGATATTGAAGTACCAGCAGATGCTTACGCATACATAAATGAAGAGGACATTTCCCTGGATGATATTCGTCAGGTTATTGAAGAAGCACTGCTGAAATTGAAAATGCCTCAATCTGATGCACAAAATTTTTTCCGCAGCAATAAAAAAGACTTGGGCATCATGTGCAAGTTCCATTGTAACGGAAATGAAAAACTTGAAGTAGAGCTTATTTGGTCCTTCAGGCTCTCAGCCAAGGAATTGAATTTTTCTTACAAAGGCAAGAAGGTTCGTATTTTCCATACCATAGATGATTTAGATACACGCCCATCCAAAGAAAAGGGCACATCGAAACATAAATTTGTTCCCTCAGACGGCTTTGCGACAGTGCTCTCTTATCTGGATGAACTCACAGACAATGAGAGAGATGAAGACCTCATACTGGAGGATATCATCATGCTTTGCCTGGGCCACTATATGAGAGGAGATGTCCTGCAGCTCGAAATAATCGCAGCTCCTTTGGCGGTGTTCAATGTAGATTAGGACGTGATTGAAAATTTTTTAGGAAAGGAATGGACTGATGCTAATGCCTGGATATGCTATGCAGGAAGAGTTCTGTAATGAGTTTGTATATGACACATTGTATGGTACCCATAATAAAGGTGCTGTTTCAGAAAGCAGGACTTTCAGTTTTGATACAGAAAACCAGCAATGGCTGGAAGGAGAAAACTCCAACCTGGATGTTGAAAAAGAAATAGCGGAAATGTACCACGCAGGAGATATGCGCCTGTTTATTCCCTGTCGCTGGACTGTAGAGGCTATGACAACCGGGATTATAGCAGTAACATTGCAGCTCTATATGGCGGAAATAAGGCATGGCAAGGGGCTTTCTATACAGGAAAAGGAATGGCAGATAGAGTGTGACTTGTATCATGGCAAGGTTCAGGCATGGCCGATGGGATTGCTCAAGCCTCGGCAAGGAGGCTGGGTTGGATCGTTTTCCTGCTCTACAGAAGTAGTTTTCCCAGATTTGCTTGGTTCATACTACGTGGAAATACCAACTGTGGTCACTGAGGCGGCCATGTCCTATATGCAGAACGTGGCCGAAGAAGAATTCGGTTTTCGTCCAACGTATATTGGCAACATACATGGTTTGGAGCATATGATTGCTTACTGCATGCGTCCACTTGATCTAAATATCTATAGGCTTCGCGATTTGATAGGCAAGGATTATGACAACATCTTTCCCAGGGATCAGAGGGACAATTATCGTCCTCTCTGTGAATTCTTCCAGCTGACTCATCCACCCAAAAGTCTCAGAAAAGCATATGCCGAAGCCTCGGAGAATATTGTGGCATACTTGCTTCTTTGGCAACTGGGGTTCCGTGACATAAATATTATCCGAAGGTTTTTCCACCGCGACAAGTTATTCAGCTTCCGTTTGATGGACCTAAGATATAACCAGGAGGAATCAAAACTGACATTTCCAGTCTATAATGAAAGCGCACGATATCTTCGCTGGCTTGAGAAGTTCTGCCACGGTTTTCTGCGCCATCGCAAAGAAACACAACTGGCTAATTGCTTGCATCCTTTAGCTGTGCAAGATGGATGGCTGCAAAATGACATTGACATCCTGCGTATGTTTGCGGCATCAGGTGCTGACCGAAATGATATGGCTCTGCATCCAGATACTATGCGTACTCTTTTGAGGGAAGGCTTCACCCAAAACGTCCATGACCTGTTGATGGATGAATTGCCTGGGATTATCCAGCGCAGGCCGCGAGGTGGGTACGATTTGGGGGCACTATTGCCGCCCGAAAAAAATATGGAATTCCAATATACAGACAAAGAACTTGGTTATGCAGGTAAGATCAAAGGATATCAGATTGTATTGCCCAGGGACACTAATGAACTACGAAGATACGGAAGAATTTTTCATAACTGTGTAGCCAGCTATGTATCTAGTGTACTTGAAAAGTTGACACTCATCCTGGCGCTGAAAAAAGGCGAGAAATATATTGCCTGTTTAGAAGTGAAGCAGAACCGGCTTGTGCAAGCTAAAGGTCCCTGCAATCAGGGGCTGGCCAGAGATATAGATGAAATTCTCTGCCTATGGGCAGAAAACAAGAAAATTGCTTATAAGAAACGCAATCAGATTTATTGAATATTTGCGTATGAAAGGATGTGTGAAAATGCTTGAAGACTTAGTGGCTCAAGGGAAAGTTGCATATGCAAAAAAGGACTACAAAACGGCAGCTGTCATCTATGAAAAAGCAATGGAAGCAGGAAATGCTCGTGCCATGAATTTCCTTGCGGGGATGTATCTATCGGGGTTAGGAGTCAAGAAGGATCAGGAAAAAGCGTATGAATTATTTAAGAAAGCTGCCGAGGCTGGAGATCAATTAGCTATAAGTACAGCAAATATATTGGGCTTGATACATGTGCCATCGCCATATGAGCAATTTAGAACTCGCATAGAGGAAGTACATGTAATCCGTAAAGAAGGAAAATACCAAGAGGCTCTGCATAAATATGTCGAATTTGCAAGGAATAATGAACTTTCTTATGAATATCAGGCTGAGTGTATGTATTGGATAGGCATGATGTATAAGGCAGGACAAGGTGTTCCACAAAATGTTAAGCGAGCTAAGGAATGGTTACGGAAGGCCGCAGATAAGAACTATGATGATGCTATAGCTGCATTGGAATTAGATAATGAAGTTATTTGCAAAAATGACCAAGCCAAGGTAACGATATGTATTAGGAAATATAATGAAACCATCCATGCAGCAGAAATACTGGCTCAGTTAGCACAATTGTTTAAATCGGACATAGAATTTCATGAGAAGGGCAAGACTGTCGATGCTAAGAGCATCCTCGCAGTAGCAAACTTGGAATTGCATAGCGATACAGTAGTCGATATAACTGCAAAAGGTGAAGATGCTGAAGAGGCCGTAACGAGAATCGTAAATCTGATATCCAGCAAATTTAATCTGAAAGATGAGTACATAGCAAATCTTATTTCCACGGGAAAAATAAAAATAGTAAAGAAAACTTATAAGACAGTAGATTCAGCTGCTGACTCACCTGAAATTGAGTGTGGAGACGGTTATGCTAAGGCGATAACATGTATCAAGCATATATATGGAATACATTATAGGCCAGCACATATCTGGGTACAATTAGCAAATTTGTTTACAGCTGACATAAAATTCCGAGCTAAGGGAAAGGCGTATTGGGTTGATGCTAAAAATATACTGATGGTTATGGGATCGGCACTGCTAAAGGGGACAAAAGTTGAGATATATGCAGAAGGAAAAGATGCCGAAGAAGCAGTAAAGAGACTGGCGAATTTAATATATAGCGGGTTTGATATAGAGGAGGAATATATAGCAGATTTGATTTCTAGTGGGAAGTTAAAATTAGGAATCCCTGATGATTCAATTTTGGCGACTAAATGTGTTCCGACTAAAAGCAGAGATTCTCTAGCTCCATATCCAGCATTGTTGAATTTGTTACATAAAAATTAATATTTGATGATCATGATGGTGAATGACCTAGTGACTGAGGGATAAAGACATGGAAAGTTGGTTAACTCAAGGCAAAAGATTTTATCGCTTGAAAAACTACAAGATGGCACTGGACTGCTATGAAAAGGCAATAGCTGACGGTGATGCGGAAGCTATGTATCTGGTTGCCTGTATGTATAAATCCGGTACCGGTGTAGCAAAAAGTATTTGCAAAGCTAGAGCAATGCTTACACAGGCTGCTGATGCAGGCTATAAAAAGGCTGCAAATGTATTGCCAATGCTTACTAGTACTTCATATGGCCAACGGTGTTTTTATGTAGATGAAATTTTCAAATTAAGAGAAAAAGGGAAATACCAAGAAGCTATGGAGGAGTTCCTCTATATAGTGGGTAAAAATGAAAAGCCGGATGATTATACTGGTGAATGTATGTATGGAATAGGTATGATGTATAAACTGGGGGAAGGAGTTCCTAAAGATGAAGTGATTGCAGAAGAATGGCTGAGAAAGGCAGCGGATAACAATAGCTGGAACGCTGTAAAAGAATTGAAATTGGACAGACGCATACCGGAAGTTATATGCGAGAATAATTGTGCTAAAGCCACTGCGTACATACGTCATAACATCAGAAGACGTGAAAATCCAGAGATAATCTTATTGCAACTATCGGGCTCATTTTCCTCAGATATTAAGATTTATATACGAGGAAAGTGTATAGATGTCAAGGATTGGTTCTCAATGTTCAAGGTGTCTCCTAGATGGGAAAGGGGGACAAAATTAGACATAACTGCTGAAGGAGAGGATGCAGAAAAAGCCGTAGACCGTATAGCGGGGTTGTTTTACAACAGATTCAGCAAGAGATATCTTGAAAACTTGATTTTGGAAGGAAGAATAAATGAGGAATATGTTCCCTTAGAGAAGAGGACTGTTAAACCATTTGACGAAGCCGAATTTTTAAGTAAATGCATGGCTAAATTTCCTGATATTCGCAAAAGATATAATTTGGATGAAGATACATTGCAACGAGCAAAACAAAATCCTTTATTTGAGCCTCTGGCTGAGTTGATAATGAAAGGCTATACCGAGCAGGGGATACTTGAGCTAAAAAAGAAACTACCGGCATGGGAAAGCAGACGGTTTAGTTTTATGGATATATATCCATGGGAAGTATGTTTTAGTCCGAATTTTTTTAATCATAGCAATCCTACTGCTGATGCGGTTAACAGTATGTCCAGCTATTATGATGAAAAGTGCTCTGGATTAAGATCTGAAATGGAATCTTTGCAGCAATTTGAAGATGAGATTAAGCGCAAGGAACAACTGGTAGCTACTGGTGATATAAAGACGATTATTGCTCTGGGAAAGCTCTATGAAAAAGGTGGGAAATGGTGTAAGCCTGACAAAGGAAAAGCCCGCTTGTATTATCAGCGTCTCAAAGATGCATGGGATAATGTTTGGGCGAAAAGGTATGAGTCATGGCTTGATAAGGCAGTACAGGATAGCGGTTTGGAAAGGCTGGGAAATCTTGGCCGTGAATATATTGACGGCACTTTTGCAGAGAATGCTCAAAAAGCATCAGATGCAAAATTTCAGAGAGAAGTAGCATGGCTGAACAAAGCAATAAAAGCTGGCGATGGCTGGGCTGCCTTTACAAAAGGAAATCTGTGTTACTACGGTTATGGGTGGTGGAAAAATCGCAGGAAGGATGCATATAATTATTATATCAAAGCAGCTATATCCCAAAACGCCATCCGTGCTCTGGAATTGGAAAGAATAAACTTAGAACGAATGCAAACAACCGATTACCCTGTTCTAAGAGAGTTTTTATATGTTGTTCAATGAAAATCATTCTATTCCATGGCAGGACAAGGGTGATAGTTACCTTCTCGGAGGGCAACAGACAGTTATATCACGATAATTGATTATAAGAAATATAATTAGGTTTAGGAGGATATTTAAAATGTATGAAATGAAATCAGAAAAGGAAAATATGGGAGTTCTTAAAGTGGCTTGTATCGGAAAAACTGCCAATTACTGGAAAAATAATCTGCCTGATGATGCACAGAAGTTTTTCCTGGAAGGTGATCCAACAGATGATACCACATGGAATACTGCGGTAGATGTTGGCTTTATTATAGCAGATAGCAGGGAAGATGGTGCCTTAGAAGCTTTTAAGGCAGCTATAGATACTATGGGGAAGCGTGATGCTGTACTGTTCCCTATGTTAATATCGGATGGCAGTATAACGCTTGATGTGCCATTTATGAATTTGGACATCAATAAATTTTCTTGTGAGCCTGAAGCTTATGATTACATATATATGGCTGTGAAAGCAACATATGAAATTGTTGATTCTTTTGGCATAATCGAGCTTGATTTTGATGATTTGCGGGCTGTTTTTGCTGACAAAAAAGAATTGATTTTTGAAATGGGTGAAGCTACTGGTGGGAATGCAGCCCAAGTAGCTTGTGAAGATGCTTTACGGAAAATATCTGCATTATGGGGTGATGTAAGCTCGGTGAAAGGTGTTCTGCTTAATGTGATAGGTCGGGAAGAAAATATGAGCATGTTTGAAGTGCACGAAGCAAGTGTAGCGCTGACTGATTGGCTGGATGAGAACGCCAATATAATTTGGGGTGCATCTGTTGATGATACTTTAGGAGATAAGATTCGGGTTTGTTTATGGATGGCTAGGTGAAATAAAGCTATCAATGAATTCTGCCTCATTTGGGTGATATAAATGAGGCAGAAGCATCATTGAGTGAAGGAGAGTGGTTTTATGTATGCGTTATTAAGAGATTCGGTACATAAACTTCTGGCAACATTGCAAGAGAGTGATGAAGAAAGTAATTCTGATCAGAAAAAACATTCAACTATAGCATGGGGCAAAGAAGATGTTGTAAAATCTGGTGAGAGTATTGCTAATAATATCAAAGTTATATTTCTGGATGTGGATGGTGTTTTGAATTCAAAGCAGGATGGCAATTCGCTCCAGTTAAGGACGGACTTGCATTTGCAATTGCTGCGGGAAATTATTGCATCTACAGGAGCTAAGATTGTTTTGTCCTCATCGTGGCGGGCTGGATTCGCTAAGGCAAGAAATACGCTTTCTAATAGGTTGAGGGAATATGGCCTGGAGATTATGGATAGCACACCTGTGCTGCCAGGGCTAACATGTCGGGGCGATGAAATACGCCAATGGCTGAATGACAGCGGACAGTCAGTAGAAAGATTCGTTATCTTGGACGATGATGATGATATGGCAGAATTCACAGATACAAATTTAGTGCAGACTGATCCAGAGATTGGATTGCAGGAGAAGGATGCAGTCAAGAGCATAGAATTGTTAAATTTAGAATAATATAAGGGGTAAAAAAATGGACTGTGCAAATGCACAGTCCATTTCTATTACACTGGAACAAGGAAGCTTATTTGTTGATAAGCTCCAGGATTTCCTTAGCGCGGCCTTCAGAACCGAGAACGTCCTTGATCTTGTGCTCGACGAGCTCCTTGATGTAGGAACGGCCGTCAGCAACATACTGACGCGGATCGAAGTGCTCCGGATGAGCTACGAAGTGCTCACGGATACCAGCGGTGAGAGCCAGGCGCAGGTCGGAGTCGATGTTGATCTTGCAGACTGCGGACTTAGCTGCCTTGCGGAGCTGATCCTCAGGAATGCCGATAGCATCGTCCAGCTTGCCGCCGTTAGCGTTGATGATCTGAACATACTTCGGAATAACGGAAGAAGCACCGTGGAGAACAATCGGGAACTCAGGAATCTTCTTCTCGATCTCTGCCAGGATGTCAAAACGCAGCTCAGGCGGTACGAGAACGCCTTCAGCGTTGCGGGTGCACTGCTCAGGCTTGAACTTGAAGGCACCATGGGAAGTACCGATAGCGATAGCCAGGGAGTCTACGCCGGTCTCTTTAACGAACTCCTCAACCTCTTCCGGCTGAGTGTAAGCTGCATCGTGAGCGGCAACCTTGACATCATCTTCGATGCCGGCCAGCTTGCCGAGCTCAGCTTCAACGCAAACACCATGCTCATGTGCGTAAGCAACAACTTCCTGAGTGCGCTTGATGTTCTCTTTGAAATCATAGTGAGAACCATCGAACATTACAGACGTAAAGCCATCATCGATGCAGGCTTTGCAGGTCTCGAAATCAGCGCCGTGGTCGAGGTGCAGAGCGATAGGAATATCGTTGACTTCCAGAGCAGCCTCAACGAGGTGACGGAGATACGGGCCTTTTGCATACTTGCGGGCGCCAGCGGATGCCTGCAGGATAACAGGAGAGTTCAGCTCAGCAGCTGCCTCGGTGATGCCCTGCACGATTTCCATGTTGTTCACGTTGAAAGCGCCGATAGCGTAGCCGCCCTCGTAAGCCTTCTTGAACATTTCTTTAGTTCCAACTAATGGCATTTTTCATTACCCCCTAATCTTTATGGTCGAATTAACCTTGTCTATTATACCATATAAAAATCATTTACGGTAGAGTTGAAAGATAATTTTTACAAAGTTGCGCCGTTTGCACTGCCTATAGTAAAATAGGTATGAAATAATTCATAGAACGGAAGTGTGAGAATATGGAAGAAAAAGAAAGAGAAGGCCTGCCGAACCTGCAGTGGTTCCCGGGGCACATGAAGAAAGCCCAGCGGCTCATTGAAGAAAATCTCAAGCTGGTGGATGTGGCCATCGAGCTGCTTGATGCCCGCATTCCCTACAGCAGCGCTAATCCCATGCTGGCAGAGATCATCAAGGACAAGCCAAGGCTGGTGGCGCTGAACAAGTCAGATCTGGCTGACCCAGAGCAGACCCGCGCCTGGGTGACGTACTTCAAGAGCCAGGGCATAGCGGCTGTTTCCATCGATTCCCTGAACGGCAAGGGCATGAAACAGCTGGTGAAGCTGGCAGAGGATTTGGCCCGTCCCAAGACTGAGAAACTGGTGAGCAAGGGGGGCAAGGCCAGGGCTGCCCGCTGCATGATCCTGGGCATTCCCAATGTGGGCAAGTCTTCCCTCATCAACCGGCTGGCAGGTTCCGCCAAGGCCAAGGCTGCCGACAAGCCGGGGGTTACCCGGGCCAAGCAGTGGATTAAGCTGGGCAGCAATCTGGACCTGCTGGATATGCCCGGCATTCTCTGGCCCAAGTTCGAGGATATGACTGTGGGGCTGAAGCTGGCCTTCACGGGAGCCATCAACGATGATATTTACGACAGGGAAAAGGTTACGGCCCTGCTCCTGGAGACTCTGCGCCGCGATCACCCCGAGAGGCTGACAGAGCGCTTCAAATTCAAGGGTGAGCTGCCGGAGACGGGGCTGGAGCTTTTGGAAGCTGTTGGCAGGAAGCGCGGCTGCCTGGTGAAAGGCGGCGTGGTGGATTTGGAAAAGGCCGTCAATATCGTGCTGACGGAGTTCCGCTCCGGCAAGCTGGGGGTTGTGACCCTGGACGAAGTTCCCGCGGAAGAAAAAGCAGAGGCAGCTGAGGGGAGCGAAAAAAAACTTGATTGATTTATCGAAAATGACGATAAAAGATATTGAGAGGCTTTTTGCGGAAGGCCCTGTGACGGAGGAATTGCTGGAAGCCTGCCGCCAGGACAGCCGCAAGGCAGCAGGCACTATCCTGCGCCGCTATGAGAGGGCCCAGAAGGAAAAGGAGAGGCTCCTTTCCCTCTATGATTTCGAGCGCCAGGCCTGGGCAGAAGGCATGGAGATAGTGGCGGGCGTGGACGAGGCCGGCCGCGGTCCCCTGGCAGGGCCTGTGTCTGTGGCAGCAGTGATCCTGCCACATGAGCTGGAGCTGCCCCATCTCAATGATTCCAAGAAACTCTCCCCTGAGCGGCGGGAGGAGCTTTTCGCTGAGATCCAGGAAAAGGCCATAGCCGTAAGCAGCGTGCTGGTGGATGCCAGGACCATTGACAGGGTGAATATCTATCAGGCTACCCTCAACGGCATGTATGAGGCTATCTTCGGCCTGAAGCCTGAGCCTCAGCAGGTATTGGTGGATGCAGTGCCTCTGGCGGCCCTGCCCATGCCCTCCCGCTCCATCATCAAGGGTGATGCCAAGTCCGCCTCCATTGCGGCGGCCTCCATCATCGCCAAGGTCACCCGTGACCGGCTGATGGACGAATATGACAAGCAGTATCCGGAGTACGGCTTTGCCAGCCACAAAGGCTATGGCACAGCCCAGCATATAGAGGCACTGAGGAAATTCGGCCCCTGTCCCATACACAGAATGTCTTTTGAACCTATAAAATCCATGTTTGAACAGAATCAGCCTTTGTGATTATTATCCTGGAAGGGTGACAAGATATGCCTTTGGAAGCGGGAACACAGGTAAATGTGGGTATTCGCCCGATAGAAAGACCTCAATCTTCAGGCGGTCCTGACCGGGTTGGCCAGCGCACAGGCGGCAGTTCGGCGGAGGCCTTTGCGCCGCGTACCAATGTGGCCTTGCAGGCGGCTGTAGATGATATGGCAAGCATACTGGCCAAAGTAGCCAGCGCTCATACTGAAGCTATGGAAAAAATGCCCCAGGAACTGCAGGAAGTCATCAAGAATGTGCTGAAGCAGGCCTTTTCTTTTGAGGAAACCCTGGGGCAGGGGCTGGGCAGTACCGTGGAAAGCCAGCGCTTCACGCAGGAACAGCTGGGAAGTATGGCCAGGATGCTCAGCCAGATGGGGGCAATGGCAGAAAAGGGGGAGGCTCCCGCTGTCAGTGATACTATGCAGGTGCTTCTGACCAATCTCAAGGCCATGGTGAGCAGCGGCAGTGCTGAGGGCAAGATACTGGAGCCGGTGTTGCTGCTGAAGGCTTCCTTTGAGATGCTTTTGGATAAGAATTTTGACGAGCTGCCCCAGGAAATGCAGCAGCTGCTCTTGTCATTGCAGCCCAAAGGCCAGCCTTCCATTATGCCCTTCGAAGAAGGAAGCACTCTGGGATTTCTGAAGCAGCTGGTGCAGTTCTTCATGCCCAGACCAGCCACTACGGAGGGCGGACAGCCGCAGCCGCCTCAGCAGGAACAAGCTCAACAGGGCCAGCAGGGACAGCAGGGTCAGGCTGCGCAACAGGGGCAACAGATGCAGCAAACGCCCCAGGGGCAGCAGTCTATGCCCCAGCAGGGCCAGCAGATGCAGCAGACACCCCAAGG
>NZ_FNWN01000052.1:0-14544 GCF_900108415.1 Selenomonas sp. KH1T6 | reverse complement strand
GGTTCAGAACGTCGTGAGACAGTTCGGTCCATATCCATCGCGGGCGCAAGATACATGAGGGAGACTGCTCCTAGTACGAGAGGACCGGAGTGGACGGACCGCCGGTGAACCAGTCATGCCGCCAGGTGTGCAGCTGGGCAGCTGCGTCCGGAAGGGATAAACGCTGAAAGCATCTAAGCGTGAAGCCCGTCCCGAGATGAAGTATCTCATAGCATAAGCTAGTAAGACACCTTGAAGAAGACAAGGTTGATAGGGTAGGTGTGGAAGTGCCGTGAGGCATGAAGCTAACTACTACTAATATGTCGAGGGCTTAACTTAGACTGGCCTGTCCAAGAATCCAAGCGAAAGCGCAGGATGATTGGGTAACAGGCCGTCCGCAAGAACGTCCCAAGAATCAAGCCCGAAGGGCGCAGATGATTGGCTGACGTTTACTGCAAAAACTAAGATGTTCAACGCAAAGTAATTCTTCTGTATAGTTTTGAAAGAGCAATCTTTCAATTGAATATCCAGTGGCGATGCCTAGATGGATCCACCTGTTCCCATTCCGAACACAGTAGTTAAGCATCTAGAGGCCGAAAGTACTTGCCTGGAGACGGGCTGGGAGGATAGGAAGCTGCTGGTTTATATCCGGTGATGATGCCTGAGTGGTCCCACCTGTTCCCATTCCGAACACAGTAGTTAAGCACTCAGAGGCCGAAAGTACTTGCCTGGAGACGGGCTGGGAGGATAGGAAGTTGCCGGTTAAGTGAAAGCACCCTGCGGGGTGCTTTTTTATATTAGCAAAGGAGGGTTACTTCACCAATGTCAATGTCCGAATCAACCAGATTATGGTTAACTGTCTTTCTCGGCATGATGACCGCCATGGCGCCCCTTTCCACCGATATGTACCTGCCTTCGCTGCCTGTGATGCAGGCGGATTTTGGCATTTCGGCTTCCATGGTGCAGCTGACGCTCACCATGACCATGCTGGGCATGGCTTTGGGGCAGATTTTTGCCGGGCCGGTGAGTGACTACTATGGCCGCAAGAAGCCCCTCATTATCGGCATGGTGGCCTTTACCGCTGCCACCTTTGGCTGCGTGCTGGCGGAGAATATTATGGCTTTCCTTTGCTTCCGCTTTGTCATGGGCTTTGCAGGTGCCAGCGGCATCGTAGTGGCCAAGGCCATCGCCCGTGATGTTTGCGAGGGGCCGGAGCTCACCCGCTTCTTTGCCCTGCTGATGATGGTGAACGGGCTGGCTCCCATCATCGCCCCGGTCATCGGCGGGCAGATTCTCCTTTTCACCACCTGGCGGGGCGTGTTCGTCACCCTGGTGGCCATAGGCCTTGTTCTGCTCCTGGCAACCCTGGTCTACAAGGAAACTTTGAGCCCGGAGAAGAGGCTGGCAGGGATAAGGGCTTCCTTTGCCAAATTTCCCCAGCTTTTGAAGAACCGTTACTTCCTGGGACATTGCCTCCTGCAGTGCTTTGTTTTCGGTGGCTTCTTCGCCTACCTCTCAGGTTCCTCCTTCGTGTTTCAGAACATCTTTCAGGTGTCGCCGCAGGTATACAGCCTGATTTTCGGCGGCATCGGGGGGGGGCTTCTTGTGGCGGGAGCCTTGCCTGCCCGCCTGGCGGGACGGGTGCCGGATGAGAAGATGCTGCAGACGGCTATGCTGATATCTTTCTTTGGCTCCGTCCTGCTGTTTGTGGGATTCTGGTTTGAAGTGGGGCTGGCCGTGATTTTGCCCATTCTTTTCTTCACCATTACGCCGCTCTCGGTGCTGGGGGCATCAAGTTTTTCATTGGCTCTCTCCAGGCAGGGCAAGAACGCAGGCACCGCCAGTGCTCTCCTGGGGTTCTCTTCCATGATCCTGGGGGGCTGCATGATGCCACTGGTGGGCATCGCCGGTGAGCATACGGCCATCCCCATGTGCGTGATGATGATAGCGGGGTATGGGCTGGGCTACATTATTTACCTCCTGATGATTGCGCCGGAGCATAGGAAGGATTAGACTGAGCCTGCGTGGAAATTTGAACGCACGGATTTCCAGCAGAAATTCTCTGAGTGGGCAAAGGGATAAGCGATGAATATATCTTGAGAGAATGAAAGCATAAGACAGGCGCCTTATCTTTGGCAGGGGATAAGGCGCCTTTCCTATTTGCCTGTTATCTGAAAATGTAGTAATATTATGACAAGAGAAACTATGATGGAGGGCTTAGCGTGAACAATCAGGAAATCGTGTCGAAACTTTGGAATCTCTGCAATGTGCTCAGGGATGATGGCATCACTTACCATCAGTATGTGACGGAGCTGACCTATATACTCTTTCTCAAGATGGCAAAGGAGACGGGGGCTGAGGACAGGTTTTCCCAGGGCATCACCCTGATAGAGGGGCAGAAGTTCACCAACGGGGAAAAACAAGTGGTGCTGGACTATAGCTGGGACAGGCTCACGGAAAAGTCCGGGCTGGAGCTTTACAAGTATTACAAGGATTTGCTGCGTTTCTTTGGCACCTACTGCACCGGGCGGGTGCGGGAGATTTACCAAGGGGCTGCTACCAATATCGAGGAACCGAAGAATCTGGAGAAAATCATCTCTACCATCGACAGCCTGGACTGGTTCTCTGCCAGGGAGGAAGGTCTGGGGAATCTCTATGAGGGGCTGTTGGAAAAGAATGCCGGGGAGAAAAAATCCGGGGCCGGGCAGTATTTCACCCCCAGAGTACTCATTGATGTGATGACCAGGCTCATGAAGCCGCAGCCGGGGGAGCGCTGCAACGACCCTGCCTGCGGCACCTTTGGCTTTATGATTGCCGCCCACAGCTATGTGAGGCGGCATACAGATGATTTCTTTGATCTTGATGCAGATGTGGCAGAGTTTGAGCGGAAAGGGGCTTTCACCGGCTGCGAGCTGGTGCACGAAACCCACCGCCTGGCGCTGATGAATGCCATGCTCCATGATATTGACGGAGAAATCACCCTGGGGGATACCCTGTCCAATCTGGGCAAAGGCATGAAGGGCTACGACCTGGTTTTGACCAACCCGCCCTTTGGCACCAAGAAAGGCGGGGAGCGGGCCACCCGTGACGATTTCACCTGGAGCACCAGCAACAAGCAGCTGAACTTCCTCCAGCATATCTATCGCAGCTTGAAGCCGGACGGCAAGGCCAGAGCTGCCGTGGTGCTGCCGGATAATGTGCTCTTTGCCGATGGCGACGGGGCGCAGATACGCGCCGACCTCATGGACAAATGCGACCTGCACACGGTACTGCGCCTGCCCACAGGCATTTTCTACGCCCAGGGGGTCAAGACCAATGTGCTGTTCTTCACCAGGGGAAAAGAAGCCAAGGGCAACACCAGGGAAGTCTGGTTCTACGACCTCCGCACCAATATGCCCTCCTTCGGCAAGACCAATCCACTGAAGAAGGAGGATTTCCAAAATTTTGAAGCCGCCTACGAAGCAGCTGATCGCAAGGCCGTGACAGATGAGCGCTGGAGCGTCTTTACCAGAGAGGAAATCGAAGCCAAGGGCAACAGCCTCGATTTGGGCCTTATCCGCGACGAGTCCGTGGTAGACTACGAAGACCTACCCGACCCGGCAGAGCGGGGCAGGGAGGACATGGAGCAGCTGGAAGAAGCGCTGGATTTGATCAAGGGCGTGGTGAAAAGGCTGGAAGGACTGCGGAAGAAAGAGGAGGGTGTGCAATGAAAAACTTTTTTACAGAGATAGATGGCATTACCATGACATTTAACAATATTGCTACCACAGAGGACGGCATGGAGTATATCAGGATATACTTTGAGAAGCCTGTGGAGGGTGGCTTCAATTTTTTGGAATCTACCTTGCCTGCCCTTGATGTGGTGGAATCGGAGGGCTTTACAAAGCAGGAGATAAAAGAGCTGTTGGAATATGCCAGCAGGAATGCGTTCATAGTGTGGGAACTGGCACGGGAAGGCGGTGTCGGGGTTGCCTAAGGTTTGTCAATTAGGGAAATATACCATATTTTTTTGGTCCAGAGAAAATGGCGAACCTATTCATGTTCATGTCTGTGAAGGGGTTCCTCATGCGGAGGCGACGAAGATATGGATGAATGGCATGGTAAGATTAGCACACAACAAAAGCCAGATACCTGGGAAAGATTTGAATATCATAATGCGTTGGTTGGCTGCAAACAGGCAGATGATAGAAGCCAAGTGGGATAAGCATTTTGGTGATGAATAAGTTTTATTCCTTAAGGGGAGGAGGATTCGTAATGGGCACTGTTTTGAAATTTGCAGGCAGATTGTTGGTGGCTTTGTCGCTTTTGGCGGTGGCTCAGTTTGGGGCTGCCTGTGTTTTGCCTGATGGTGGGCAGGTGACCAGCGCGCAGGGCATTCTGTCCCAGGCGCGGATAAATGAGTTTTGCGGCTTTTGGGAAGACTCCGGGACGAAGGTGGTCAGAATCAATGTCACCACTGCCGAGGAAGGGTGGTTTGGCCTGGAGGTTTCCTGGCGGAGGAACAGCCGCCAGGTGGATATGTGGACCATGACCGCCAGGCCGGTGAGCAAAGATACCATGGAGTACGCAGACTGCAGCCATTACCTCCTGACCTATGGCGACAAGTACATAGAAAGTGAAGAAGTCCTCTACCAGAACGGCACCGGCAGGGTGTCGCTGGTGGGCAAAGATACCCTGACCTGGCAGGACGACCAGGAGCACAAAGGAGACGGGCTGCTGTTCGTGCCCTTGAGTTCACCGCTGGGGGGCGGGCTGTGAGGACGAGTTTGATGAGGACATGGTGTGATGGATATTAAATTTTCTTTTGATAAGCTCGTAGAAAGCACCCGCAGCATACATAATGCTACTGCAGGATGGGCGAAGAGTGCCGTGAATCAGTCGCTGACTGTACGCAACTGGATGATAGGTTGCTATATTGTGGAATATGAGCAGAATGGAAATGACCGCGCGGAGTATGGGGTAAGACTGTTAGAGAATCTAGCCGAAAGATTGTCTATCAAAGGGCTTGATAGAACCATGCTGAATTTGTGTAGGATGTTCTATTTAAGGTATTCACAACTGGATGAAGCTGTATGGAGTAGAGTAAAAAAAATCAGTAAATCTGGCGAAGCATTTCTTTTGATGCCTGCTGTGATGGATGATGAGAAAAAAGGCGATATTAGAATTTGTGAGACAGTGTCTCACAAATTCAAAACAGAGCCGAATTTTTTGTTGAGTCATCTGTCTTTTAGTCATATTCGAGAGATAATGACCATCGATGATTCGTTTGAAAGATTCTTTTATGAAACGGAATGTATCAAGTGCGGTTGGAGTGTTCGTGAACTTAGAAGACAGATTGCCACCAACCTTTATTTGCGGGCAGGCATCAGCAAAAAGCCGGAGTTGCTGCTATCCCCAGGAACAGGGGATATAACTATCAAAGAGCCATTTGCACTTGAGTTTTTGGGGCTAGAGGCAAAGGAAGCTATAACTGAATCTGATTTGGAAGATGCACTTGTAAGTCATTTGGAAGAATTTCTGATAGAGCTAGGGAAAGGCTTTTGCTTTGAAGCAAGGCAAAAGCGTATTATCATAGACGACAATTATTATTTCCCTGATTTGGTGTTTTACAATCGTCTCTTGCATTGCAGTGTGATAATTGAGTTGAAAAACGATGAATTCAAGCATGAGTATTTGGGACAGCTTAATGCATATGTGGCATATTACAAAGAAAACGAGATGGTAGAGGGAGATAATCCGCCTATAGGGATATTGTTATGTACGAAGAAAGGGCCAAAGATGGTGGAGTATGCTTTATCTGGGATGGATAATCAGCTGTTTGTTTCGACATATATGCTAAAGCTGCCTGATAAGGAGATGCTGAAAAATTTCCTATTGGGTGAGTTGAAGAAGTTGGCAGAGATAGAAGGTAAATGGGAAGGAAGAAGGGGACCGAATTTGTGAAAAATACTAGGAGGGGTTGTTTATGGTTACGATGCGAGCTCAGGCTGTTGATATGATATACAGACTGCCAGATAAAGAAGTTGTTGCCGTGATAAATTTCTTGAATAATATCCTCAATAAAGATAAGTATGACAATGATACGATTGCTGGAAATGAAATGGACTTAGCATTTGAGCGACTGGAAAAATGGCGTGAGGATAACAAAGAATTTTTTGAACCGGATTTTGATTGGAAAAAAGAAGTAAAGGAGGCAAGAAAAGAAAAGGTAAAGAAGATGCGCGGGTGCTTGTCTGAATATGCCAGAACAGATGCTAACGAGGTGAAAGAACGCTTGTACATGGCTCGTTCTTTGCATGGTATAGTACCGCCTGATATTACCCTGGAAGAAGCATGAGAAGAAAGGCTGAGGAAAATGAGTGTAGCTGGGGAGGTTTGACATGGCGCGGGCGGTGAGGAAGAAGGAACTGACGGCAGAGGAACGGCTGGCAGCAGCACTGGTGCCGAAGGAGGAGCAGCCTTATAAGGTGCCGGGGAATTGGTGTTGGGTGCGTGGCGAAGCTATTTGGGAACCTATGGAAACGAAAAAACCAACAGGTGAGGTTTTTAGATATGTTGATATAGAGTCGATTGATAACAGGCAGCAAGTTGTAACAGAACCAAAACTTATTGAGGTTAAAAAAGCACCGAGCAGGGCAAGCAGGGCACTTCATGACGGTGACACGCTTTTTTCGATGGTAAGACCTTATTTGAAAAATATTGCATTTGTAGATGGTGCTATTGCAGAGGCTATAGCTTCAACAGGCTTTTATGTTTGTACTCCTAAAACTAATGTCAATCAGAAATATAACTATTACATGATGATTAGTCCATATGTTGTAGATGGCTTGAACACATACATGAAGGGGGATAACTCTCCGTCAATTCGTGGAAGGGATTTGGAGCAATTTCCGTATCCAATCCCCCCTCTCCCAGAGCAACAACGCATTGTCACCCTTATCGAGTCCCTCTTTGCCGACTTAGACGAAGCGAAGGAGAAACTCACGGCGGTGGTGGAGGGATTTGCTCAGCGAAAGGCGGCAATCTTGCACCAGGCGTTTACGGGGGAGTTGACGGCGAAGTGGAGAGAGGAAAATAATGCAGAAGAATGGGTAGAAACCACGGTTGGGGAATGTAGTTCCTTAATAACGAAGGGTGCATCTCCTAAATGGCAGGGGGTAGAATATACTGATGATAAGAGTCAGACTTTGTTTGTAACAAGCGAAAATGTTCGTGAAGGATATATTGATTGGTCAAAAGAAAAGTATTTGGATAATGCGATAAATGAAATTCAAAAAAGGTCTGTTCTAACGAAAGGTGATGTGCTTGTAAATATTGTAGGGGCATCTATTGGTAGGTCTGCTATATTTAATCGTGATTGCTTGGCGAATACTAATCAAGCAGTTTGCTTGATTAGGGTGAAGGAAAATTTATTAAATAAGTTCCTGTGCTATTACCTAAATTCACCATTTGCTTTGATATACTATGGAGACAATAAAGTTGAAACAGCTCGTGCAAATATTAGTTTGAAGAATATAAATGAGATGCCAATGCAACTTCCTTCTATTGCGGAACAAAAACAAATTGTTATGGAAATGGATGCCCTTTTCGAGCAGGAACAGCAGGCGCAGTCTGCTGTGGAAACTGTCCTTGCTGACATTGACACCCTAAAAAAATCTATCCTCGCCCGCGCTTTCCGCGGGGAACTCTCCACCAACGACCACAAGGAGGAAAATGCGGTGGAGATGTTGAAAAAGGTATTGTGTGATTTAGGAGGCGAGAACTAAGCATGGCAGCATATAGAACAAAAGCATGGGAAGATTTGACCATAGCCGATGATTATATGTTCAAACTTGTCATGAAACATGAGCGCTTTTGCAAACGGCTAATCGAGAAAATACTAAAAATAAAAATTCGCCACATCGACTATCTTGACGATGAGAAATCACTAAAATTTCGCTATGCAGGCAAAGGCGTCAGACTTGATGTTTATGTTGAAGATGATGCAAATACAGTCTATGATATTGAAATGCAGGTACGCGACTATGGAGATAAGGAACTGACCCACCGCACCAGATACTACCAGTCAATGATTGATGTAGATGCCTTGACCGCTGGTTCGGATTACAAGGAACTAAAAAATTCATTTGTAATCTTCCTTTGCCCCTTCGGACTATTTGATGGCAAAAGACATTTATATACCTTTAGGAACGTTTGCATTGAAGATAAGGAACTGGAGTTAATGGACGGAACCTCTAAAGTGTTCCTTTGTTCCGAAGGACAGCTTGATGATGTTTCTACCGATGTGAAAGCATTTCTTGATTACATGAAGGGCCTTCCGTCTGCAGATGACTTTGTCAATGAGATTGATGGATTTATCAAGGAAATCAAGGTTAAAGAGGAAGAAAGGGTGAGTTACATGACCTACGAAATGAAAATGCGTGAAGCTCACGATGATGGTATGGATGAAAGAAGTGTTCAGGTTGCTATCGACATGCTTAATGATAATGAACCAATGGAAAAAATCTTGAAATATTCTCGCTTACCCAAAGAGCGTATCGAAGAATTATCCAAAGAAATAAAAGGGTGAGTCACATGACCTACGAAATGAAAATGCGTGAAGCTCACGATGATGGCAAAGAAGAAAATCGGGTGGAAACTGCTTTGGAAATGCTTAAAGACAGTATGTCTATTGACAAGATTGTAAAGTATACCAAGCTTTCAAAGGAACGTGTAGAGGAACTGGCTTCGCAAATCAAAGGATGAGTTGCATATGCAGTCGAACTTCTCATTTTTGCAAGATAAATTCCCTGTCCTGGCCAACTTCGGTGCTATGGCGGAGCGGTATTGCTATAGTGATGCCAACTCCTGCCTGATGAAGCTGGGCATGATAGGGGAAACTATCGTGAACCTTATTTTCTCCTATGACAGACTGCCCCTGCCGCGGGATAATCGGGCTGACGAGCGCATCAAAGTGCTTCTGCGGGAGGGGCTTATTACCTCTGACCTCTCCGATGTGCTCCATGCCTTGCGAAAGGCGAGGAACAAGGCTGTCCATGAGAACTATGAATCCGTGGGGGATTGCAAGGCCTTGCTGCCTATGGCTTACAGCCTTTCCGAATGGTTCATGCAGACTTATGGGGATTGGGACTATGAGAGCCGTCCCTATAAGTTGCCCTCGGAGGGGGCTGTCCTGGCTGAGGTGAAGGAAGGGCAGGAGGAAAAACTGCTGGCAGAGGCAGAGCAGGCGGCGGCTGCTGCCCCTGCGGTGGAGCCGGAGAAGCGGCGCAGGCAGGCTCAGAGGGCGGCGGGGCTCCGTCAGCGCACTGAGCCTGAGACTCGCTACCTCATTGACGAGCAGCTGCGGCAGGTGGGCTGGGAGGCAGACACGGAGCGGCTGCGCTACAGCCGTGGCACCCGTCCCCAGAAGGGAAGGAATCTGGCTATTGCCGAGTGGCCCACTTCCTCGGCGGTGGGGCAGAAGGGCTTTGCCGACTACGCCCTTTTCGTGGGGGAAAAGCTGGTGGCCATCATCGAAGCCAAGGCCATGTACAAGGACATTCCCTCGGTGCTGGACTACCAGTGCAAGGACTACGCCCGCCATATCCGCCAGGAGGACGAAAAATACCTGCTGGGACGCTGGGGGAAAAGCCGGGTGCCCTTTGTCTTTGCCACCAACGGCAGGGAATACCTGCCCCAGCTGGACACCAAAAGCGGCATCTGGTTCCTCGACCTGCGGCAGGGCGATAGTGTCCCCAAGGCACAGCGGGGCTGGATGAGCCCTGAGGGGCTGATGGAGCTTTTCCAGAAAGACACGGCGGCAGGTGACAGAGGGCTGCGGGAGACTCCCTACGATGTGCTGCAGGACCCCAAGGGGCTGAATCTGCGCCCCTATCAGCTGCAGGCCATCAAAGCTGCGGAAGAAGCGGTGCTCTCCGGGCGGCAGAATATCCTGCTGGCTATGGCCACGGGCACCGGCAAGACCAGGACGGTGCTGGGACTTATCTACCGCTTTTTGAAAACAGGGCGCTTCCGCCGCATCCTCTTTCTGGTGGACAGGAGCGATCTGGGGGAGCAGGCCCAGGACGTCTTCAAGGAAGTGAAGCTGGAAGAACTCATGACCCTGGACGATATCTACAATATCCAAGGCCTTGAGGAGCGTGACTTGCAGCGGGAAACGAGGCTGCAGGTGGCTACGGTGCAGAGCATGGTGAAGCGGGTGCTCTACCATGGGGAGGAGCACAGGCCCGCCATCACGGATTTTGACCTCATCATCATCGACGAAGCCCATCGGGGCTATATCCTGGACAGGGAGATGGGAGAGGACGAACTGCTGTACCGCGACCAGCTGGACTACCAGAGCAAGTATAGGAAGGTGGTGGAGTATTTTGACGCCGTACGCATCGCCCTTACCGCTACCCCTGCCCTGCATACCACGGAGATTTTCGGGGAGCCGGTGTACCAGTACAGCTACCGTGAAGCGGTGATGGATGGCTTCTTGGTAGACCACGATGCTCCTCACCTGCTCACCACGAAGCTGGGCAGCGAGGGCATACACTACTCGGCTGGAGACACCATGGCCCTCTATGACCCGGTGACGGGGGAAATCACCAACAGCCCCGCCCTGGCTGACGAGCTGGACTTCGACATCGAGAAGTTCAACCGCCAGGTCATCACGGAGAATTTCAACCGGGCGGTGCTGAAAGAAATCGCCCGCTACATCGACCCGGAGAACCCGGAGCAGGGTAAGACCCTGATTTACGCGGTGAATGACCAGCATGCCGACCTCATAGTGAAGATTTTGAAGGAAATCTACGGCGCTATGGGGGTGGACAATGACGCCATCATGAAAATCACCGGCAGCGTGGGGGGCGGCAATCGGAAGAAAATCCGGGAGGCCATCAAGCATTTCAAGAACGAGCGCTATCCCAGCATCGTGGTGACGGTGGATCTCCTCACCACAGGCATTGATGTGCCGGAAATCACGGCGCTGGTGTTCTTGCGGCGGGTGAAGTCCCGCATCCTTTACGAGCAGATGCTGGGCAGAGCCACCCGCCTGTGCCTGGCCATAGGCAAGACCCATTTTGAAATCTATGACCCGGTGGGGCTGTACGAATCATTGGAGCCTGTGACCTCCATGAAGCCTGTGGTGGTGAATCCGGCGGTGAGCCTGACAGAGCTCTTGCAGGGGCTTGAGCATATAGAGGAAGAAGCGGCCCTGCGGCGGCAGATTGACCAGATAGCCGCCAGAGTCCAGCGGAAAAACAAGCGGCTCCCGCAGGAAACCTGCGAGCATTTCCAAAGCCTTGCCGGGGGCAGGACACCCACTGAGGTACTGGCGGAAATCCGCAGGGCCGCGCCCCGGGAGGCCAGGGCAAAGCTTCTTTCTTATGGGGAAGCGCTGGGGCTTTTGGACAAGGCCGCCTACGGCACCCGTCAGCCCCTCATTATCTCCGCCCATGAGGACGAGCTGCTGTCCCACACCAGAGGCTACGGCAGCGGCAGCCGCCCGGAGGACTATCTGGAGGCCTTTGCCGCCTTTATCCGGGAGAACATGGACAAGATCGCCGCCCTGACCCTGGTGTGTACCCGCCCCAGGGAGCTCACCCGTGAGAGCCTGAAAAATCTGCGGCTGGCCCTGGACCGGGCAGGCTTCACGGATATGCAGCTGAACACGGCCCTCACGGAAATGACCAGCGAGGACATAGCTGCCGACATCATCACCCTCATACGCCGCTACGCCATAGGCTCTCACCTGCTGTCCCACGAGGAGCGCATCAAGGGGGCGGTAGCCCGCCTGAAAAAAGCCCACAGCTTCTCAGCCCAGGAGCTTTCCTGGCTGAAGCGCATGGAAAAATACCTGCTGGAAGAATCAGTGCTCACAGTGCAGGCCTTCGACGAAGACAGCCGCTTCCGCGCCCAGGGCGGCTTTGCCCGCATAGACAAAATCTTCGCCGGGCAGCTGGAAAAAATCATCGCGGAGCTGAACGAATACCTCTACGACGATGGCGGCAGCGCGGCTTGAGTTTAGCGAGCGCAAGCCAAAGGCGCAGCGGGAGCTTAGATTTCATGTAAGGGCGTGTGGACACCGTTAGGTGTCCGGTAAGTTTACTACCAACATGCTCGATTGTTTTTCCGCTTCTTTTTTGGTTTTTTTCAAGACAACAAATTGGTATATCGCTGCTGAGATTATGGCCAATACGCCTATGGACAGCCAGACTAAAGCAAGGAAATCGTCTGCTTCAAGTTCTTCTGCCATATTCGCGACCGGATTAAATATCGTGCATGCGTCGAATAAGGTGTGGATTATCATTGGTATAAGGACGGCTTTCAGGTAGGCTGCTTTATGACTGAGGCCATTTGCTATATTGTATTTGCCGATACCGAGGTTCGTGCCCATGATGATTCCTAGCACCATGTGCATGGCGACCGTGATGAATCTTAAAAGTCCGGCGATGCTTCCACCGTACAGCAGCTCCTCGTGAATCGTGAAGCCGATGCCAACGGCGGCTCCTATAATGGTATATTCGTATATTCTTTTAGGAGAGAAAAGTTTTATAGACAGGATTATCATGAGGAGTTTTGCTATTTCCTCCGTTAATCTTGCCATAGTGAAGGCTTTGACTGCTGCCCTCAAGGACTGATTTTCTATTTCGTCTAAGCGAAATCCCAATACATTTACAGAGAATAATGCTATGCCGGCTACGAAAAGAAACGATATGATGACAGAAAGGATTCCCAGCCCGATGGGAGCATATTTCTGCTTCTTTGAGAGGTCGTTTGCGTTTCCCCATGTAAGCATCTTTTTGTAGATGGCAACAAGGATAATTGCGGCTAATATTAGCTGTATGATTTCCATATTTATTCTCCTATTTACAAATGAATATCCGTTTTACTAAAAAAGGCCCCACTTAGCCTGTGCTATGAACAGGGCAGTGTCAAAAAATTCCCATATTTATAACACCATTGTTCAAATTTTGCCGTAGGCAAAATCTTCCAATTGGTGTTTCAACGAGGCGGGAGATATTAGCTCACCGCCTGTTAGTAGTTTGCCGCCCCCACTTATAGAAGTGGGGGACATCTTCGTCCGAGTTATATTCTTCATTTTCTTGCTATTTCCTGCAGATTTTATTCATGTTCATGTTTGTGATGGGGAGGCGACGAATATGTGAATGGCATGTATGGCAAAAAAATTCCCCGTCTGCCTTGTTTGCAGGCGGGGCTTGTGCTATATTGGTGGTGTTGTTTTTAGCACCTGAAGAAAGGAAGTTCCCATGGAATACAAGATGATCGCTCTGGATCTGGATGGCACCTTGAACAATGACGAGAAGGTTATCACCCCACGCACCCGTGAGGCCCTCATGGCGGTGCAGGAGCAGGGGGTAATCGTGGCGCTGGTGTCCGGGCGTCAGGCGCCGGGGCTACAGCGGGAGGCAGATGCCCTGCATCTGGAGGATTATCATGGCCTGCGGATTTCCTACAACGGGGGCCGCATCCAGGATGCCACTACCGGGCAGATTATCTTTGACAGCGCCATCGACAAGCAGACGGCAGTGGCTTTCCTGCGCCATCTGGAGGAGTGGCCGGAGCTCTCTCCCATCGTGGATGATGGCAAGTACATCTACACCACGGATGCCAGCCGCCATAAAGTCATGGACGAGAGCCGCAACAATAATCTGGGGGTAAGGATAGTGGAAAACATCGCTGAGGCGGTGACCTTTGCTCCTGTGAAGATTCTCACGGCGGCTCCCAATGAAATCCTGGTGCCTCACCTTGAGGACATCCGCCGGGGCTTCGAGGACCAGCTGTCCTTTGTCCAGTCTGCGCCCTGGTTCTACGAAGCCACGGTGAAGGGCGTCAGCAAATCCAGCTCCCTCCATCAGGCCTGTGCCTGTCTGGGCATCAACCCCTCTGAAGTCATGGCCTTCGGCGATGCCCAGAACGACATGAGCATGCTGGACTTCGCCGGCTACGGCGTAGCCATGGGCAACGCCTGCGAGGAGCTGAAGGCCATGGCAGACGAAATCACCGCCACCAACAACGAAGACGGCATCGCCCTGACGCTGTCCAGGCATTTTGACATTTGAGCTTTTCTGCACTGATGGCTTTCGCCCGGTCAGTTTCCTGCTGGAAACGCTGGCTGAGGAAGTAGAGCCGTGATTCAGTTCTGAAGCCTTTCCCGTGAGGGAGGGGCTTTTTTTATGGAAAAAAATCGTAAAAAATTATAAACACTTTTTCCCCCATGGGGATATAAAGGACAGAAAGAACAAAAGAGAAGCCGCAAGGCAGGAGAAAAGAAAGGAAGATGAAAAATGGAAAAGGCAATTAAGATGAACACGGTTCTGAACGAGGAGCAGCTGGACATAGTGAACGGCGGCGCAGCACCATTCGCCGCAGGGGCAGTCATCGCAGCATTGACGACAGTAGCCAAGAGCTGGGACAATACGGCCAAGGAGCTCAGGAATCTGGTACACTCCTTCGAGTATGAGAAGATGAGCAACTTCGGCAAGGAAAAGGCCATCGGCAAGATCCTGGCCAACAGCGTAGGCTTCTCGGCAGCCTGCACCGGCTCCATCACTCCGGCAG
>NZ_FNWN01000054.1:0-14114 GCF_900108415.1 Selenomonas sp. KH1T6 | reverse complement strand
CCAGCATCTGCCTGGGCGACGCCAGATTTCGATCTATCCTTTGATAGGTCTCCTCCAGTGACTTTATATCCATACCTCCAATGCAGTGGCGAAGCAGGCGGACGGGGTCATCTTTGCTAACCTGAAATTCAAGATTTAAGGGAAGAAACAGTTGATAATTCTCTCCTAAAGACGTATACTCTTTCTGTGAATTTGGTTTTTGCATACCTAAATTCTACACCTAATCCCGGGGCTTGAATGTCCTGGGATTATCTTTTTGCATAAAAATGAGGCTGCTGCACGTTTGGATTACGTGCAACAGCCCCTCCTTTATCCTATATGAATTTCTGTGCCGTCCTTGAAGGTAACACTGATGTCATCCTTGCTGTATACGGTCATGAAGTCTACCAGCGTCCCCCACAGGCCTTCATCAAACTCAGTCAGCCTTTTTGACTGCGATTCCAGAGCCTTTGCAAAAGCATCCAGCCGTTCTGCCTCCCCCATATGCCTAACTCCTCTAAACAGCCAGTCGTTCAAGGCAGTGCAATTGTTATCAACAATCTTCCTTCCCCACTGGTTTCATGGTATAATCACCGTAGAAGGGGGACATCAGATGAAGGCCAAACGTACATACAAAGATTCACTCTTCAGAGACATCTTCAACAACAAGCGCCGCCTGCAACGAATCTATGAGGCACTAACAGGTAAGCACATTTCCCTGAGCGATATAACGATTACTACGCTGAGGGGCACCTTTTTTGAAGACATAAAGAATGACATCAGCTTCATGGCTGGCAACCAGCACATCATACTCATGGAGCACCAGTCTACCCTCTCGGAAAATATGCCGCTACGTATGCTGTGGTATATTGCCAAGCTCTACAGGCAGAGAGTTGATCCAGATGCTCCCTACAAGAAAACCCGTATAGCGCTTCCCGCACCGCATTTCTATATGTTCTACAATGGCAAGGACGATGCTCCTGCAAAATGGACTATGCGGCTCTCTGATGCCTTCGAGGAAAATGGCAATACCCTGGAACTTGTCGTCACGGTGTTCAATATCAACTACGCCAAGAACAGCGAGCTCCTGCAGAAATGCCACGACCTCAAGTGCTACAGCATCTTCGTTGACCAGGTACGTAAAGAAGTAGCTGCCGGCAAAACACTGCGCCAGGCCATCAGCCAAGCCATCAAATACTGTCAAGAACACGACCTTCTGGCTGACTACTTCGCCAGGAAGGAACAAGAGGAGGTTTTCGATATGGTTAGCTTCAAATGGGATTGGAACAGGGCTATGGAAGTCAGGGCTGAAGAGGCTGCTGAACAGGCAGCTGCAAAAGCCTCTGCAGAAACTGCTGATGCTAAAACCACTGAATTTGTAATTAGGATGCTGAAGAAAAATTACAGCTGCGATGAAATTGTTGAGCTTGCTGGAACCACCAAAGATAATATAATCCGCATTGCCCAAATGAATAAGCTCGCTTACAACTGAACTTCTCCAAAACTGACCGCTTTGCAAAACATCCTGTTTCCATTTAATCATAATGGCAAGCAGGATGTTTTAATATACATTTGTCTAAAAACTGGAGTGTCTCATTTTTACTGAACTCTCGCCACCTTACCTATCATGCCATGTTTTTCTTTAGCCCTGTAGTGCCCCGTCATACATAAGTTTCGTCCGTTCATCGAACAGCACCCACAGTATTTCATCAAACGCCTTCGGGTGCTCCTTCACTACTTCCCTGACCATCCGCACAGCAATCTCCGCTGCCTGCTGGACGGGATAGGAATACACCCCCGTGGAAATAGAAGGAAAGGCCACACTACGAATACCATGTTCCATTGCAAGTTCCAGCGAATGCCGACAGCAGCCAGCCAACAGTTCCGCCTCGCCCTGGCTGCCTCCATGCCAGATTGGCCCAACCGTATGAATCACATAGTCACAGGGGTATGTGTACCGCCGACTGGCATTTTCCATGCCATCGGTGGTGATGATGAACATGGTCTTCTCCGGCCTGTCCTCATCACGAGCATACTTGTGAATTATCCTTCCGACTCGGACTTCAAAAAGTCCAACACCGTCCACTCCATTCGTTTTATATGTTCCCGAATGTTAGGCTGTTCAAGGAACACGCCGTCTATTTCCTGCTGCTTTGCTGGTGGCAAGGACTCATAAAGCTCAGGAATCTTTTTGAAGAACTCAGCCGAGAAGATGCCGTGTCCCATGCTCTTGCCCCAGTCCATGTGCCTATATATGCTGTTTAGTCCGTTCATCAGATTCTCCCTGTTCTCCGGCCAGGCATCCGTCCCCACGCTAGAAAAGATTTTCTTCACGATGGCGTTGTTCCTCTGCCCTTACTTTATGGTGGCAAGTCTGGCGCTCTCCATATCGTCCAGCAATTCAACCAATGATTTGCCCATGCTTATGCCTCCTAAACCTCAGTCCCACAATGCACCGATGTACTTGACGAAGAGCTGCTTGCCTTCCTCTATGCGTGCCTTATAAGCATCATACGCCTTTGCCGTTTCTTCTTCACGGGCATCGAGAAACGCCTGCGCATCCTTCGACAGCCAGGACTTACAGGAGCCGTCCTCAAGCCTCTCATCTTCCCAGGCGTTCGGGAAAGCATCCAGCATCTCACCCATCACTGCCAATCGTGGGTCATTGGGCTCGTCGCCTGCAATCTCTTCAAAAGCCCAGATAATCTTATCGAGTACGGCGTTCCACTCTTCCTCTGTCATCGAGCTGCCTGTCCTGCCCAGAAAGTGTGAGCGGAATATATCCACGAACTGGATAGTGAAGTCCTCCCTGCTTTCCACAAACTTCCACTCGCCAATATCATCCGGGAAGGACTCCACCACCCGAATCCAAAACTGTACCCCATGACACATCAAGAGCATAGGAGAACTTCTTTTGATAAGCCCCCCATAGCTTCACCATATAAGGTCTTTGAGCTGCCAAGCCGTCTTTATCATAGAAGTACCTCCAAGTACTGTCGAAGAATTTTTTCCACATGAAACAGCTTTGCATTGCGCATCAGCTTGCGTAAATCTTTCTCCCTGCTTCTTGCATACTGCTTGATTGCATCCTGAAAGGTCTGCATTTCAATGCTGCTGCGGCTGCGAATCAAGTCGCATATGGTGCGCTCTGCATCATAGACAGGAACGGCATTGCCAAAGGGCGTATCCATCGTGATAAGACCAACATCATGCAGTTCCTTTTTGATGGTATAGACTTTGATTCCATCAGCCGTCAGGCTGGCAGGATTGTATCCCGTTTTGACGGTGACAGAATATGGACTTGGCTCTCTGTCAGTCAGGTCATGGAAGAACAATGCACTTTCGTGGGAGAATACGGCCTGTCCACAGCGCAGATGCAGCATATACATGCCATCTGTCCAGGCATCAGGCAAAACATAGATTCCATGTGCGGCCTGCTCTATACCACGCTGTTTGGCATAGGCATAAAAAGATGTTTTTGTGATGCCATTTTCCAGAACCTGAGCAGTTTTGACAATTCCGTTATTTTGCTCAAAAAGCAAATCGAGCTTTTCTGATGCTTTCACGCTACCACTCCTTTCTTGCTAATATCATAACTAAAATTAGCAAGAAAGTAAATACGCTATTACGATTACCTACTGCCTTCTAGGCTATTTTGCTCACCCTACAAACGGCAATCTGCCGAACACTTACACTCTAAAAACGGGCACCTTCAACCATGCAACCCCGTCAGCGCGAAAAAGCAGCAAGTTCCATTATACCTCTCCGCGCCTCGGTTTCAAGCTACTCCCCCACAACGCCAAAAGACCTCGAAGCCCCTTATTTCATGGGGGTTCGAGGCCTTTACGCTGACTTATGCTCGTATCAGACAGGCTATGAAGTTGTCCAGGACAGGGGTCTCCCAGGAGGCAGGCCGCCGTCGCTGATATCGATGCCAGTTTTTGCCCCTTTTGGAAAGCAAAATCAGTCATTTCTGCCCTCTGACAAAAATCCCATAACCTTCTCACGAAACAGCTTATAGTATGGGCGCTCCATGAGCATGGCATGAGCTGCCCCTGGTATAATCTCCAGCTGTGAAGCTTTATTTGGCAAAGTCTTATATGCTTCTTCACACAGTTCTGGCGTTACATACGGGTCATTGGCACCTGCGATGATAAGCACAGTGGCTTTTATTTCTGCGGTGGGAATCAGCCGTATTTTGCTGCTCACCAATAAATCACGCCGGCCGCCATTGGGGCTACTATCCTTGTCATAGCGCCAAGCGTTGGCAAGGTAAGTGTCTGCTACGGCTTTCTCGGTGATATTGAAGTCTATGCTGCCATCAGATGTTTTTTGAAAATCATCTGCTGCATGTTCCCAAGTATTCTTGTGGAAGGGTTCCTTTACCCGCACATCACCAAGGCCGGCCACTATAGGAGCATAGAGGACAAGCCTATGAACCAATTCCGGGTATTTTGCAGCGAAGCGCCCGCTAGTCACGGTTCCCCAGCTCCATCCCAAAACATCCATAGAGGGAAGATTATGTCTTGCCAGAATGCAGCGCACTGCTGCTGCTATATCTTCAGCTGCATAATCGGAATCCGGCAGGAACCCGTCCGTGACCTCTCCTGATCTGCCAAAGCCTGCTATGTCCAGCAGCCATACTTCAAAGCCATGACGGGAAAAATAGCGTGCCAGGCTGTAATCCCCATAGTCAACATCAAACTCATGGGAGGAATAGGTCACGCCATGCACGAGCAGGAGGGGCTTTTTCTCCAGCCCATTCTGCTCTGCATAACGCTCCAAATGCAACTGTATGCCATTCCGTTCCAGAGGAATATTTTCTTGTAATATTTCTCCCGCCATGGCAGCAGAAAAGCACAAGAAATTCAACACCAAACAAATGATGGTAATCCTTAACCTTCTCACTATCTACCACTCACCTCTGCTGACTATTGCCCCTGACTGGATTTTTTAGAATCAAGCGAGCTTTATTTAAACCATTGCCGGCATTTGTCAACATTTCAAGCGCCCGTGATTTATTTATATTTAATAGACGGTTCGCAAGATATATGCAGGAACTGTACATCATCCTAATCAGTGGGGCGTGAATTTCGATTATGCTGCCTTGTTTCTGGTTTGATTATTTGCCCATTTTTCTATCTGCGGCTGAAGGAGACGGACTACCTTTTTCCTTGAAAGGTTACGCTCGAGGACAATCTTGTTTTCTTCGACATTGCCGAAGGCTTCAGCAGCGCATTTCAGAGCACCGTCACCATAGCAGGAAATAGTTGCTGCGTATGTTTCAAGGTCATGGATTTTCAAGAAAAGCATATCCATTTTCTGTGCAGAGTAATTTTTCACCATCCAATCGCCGAGCCTTTTCTCCAAATCGTGCCTTTTTTCTGGTGTCAATGCAACAACTGTGGCACAACCGTAAGAAATACCATTAATCATAAACGCCTTGTAATCGGAATAGAAAATATCTTTATCCGACATATCCTTATAGGCAGCGAATTCTTCTTCCATAGCAAGGAAATAGGCTGCTCTGTCTTTAATACCTGCTTTTTTCTCAAGGCTGTATACCGCCTGCCTGTCCAGCTCTGTTGTTGTACTGCTTTGCAAGTTGTCAGTATCGGATAATATTGCCGAAAGCATCATGCCGGCCATATCTCTTTTAATAGGGACATTAGCCTCAATATATTCCAACCAAACGATGGTGGCAGTACAGCCTACTGGCATATTGCGGTAGTAAATTGGAGCCGAGGTCTTTACATCGCCAATCATATTATGATGGTCGAGCACCTCCAATATATTGGCACTTTCCATGCCTTTTACTGCTTGGGCAAAGCTGTTATGGTCTACAAGAATCATGTTTTGGCCAGAAGCATTTTCAAGCACCAAAGGTTCTCTGACTCCAAAATATCTTAGGGCGTAGGCCGTTTCTGCATTTGGAGGTGCGGCAATGCGAGCCTCTGCATTTATGCCCAATTCTCGTTTCAGATTTGCATATGCAATGGCTGTACATACGGTATCTGAGTCAGGTGGATTATGACCTACTACGTAGGTCACGCCCTTGCCATAATCAATGCCTTGCATATACGCCGGATAGTTGATGTCTCGCTGGCGAGCAGCTCCTTCAACAGTGGTATGGCAAATAAGTAATTCAATAAAGAACAAAGCGCAACCCAATAAAACGAATCCATGAGTTCCTTTAAGATTTTTGCCGGCAATAGAATTCATGATGGCTGACATTTTTTCACTTCCTTTATCAAATAACAGGCGTAGATCCTTGAAAACTGTATATCTCAGAAGATAAAAAAGGCGGACGGATTGTCTGTATTTCGTTACCACACCCGCTTGAACTGCAAGGAGGCAGAAATATCCTTGTCATGGGCACCTTTCTGCAACTGGGCTTCTCCATTCAGGAACCAGCCCTTGGCAAATTCCGTTTCTCCCGACAGGGAAAGGATGAAATGGGTCTTGTCCTGATTGTTCCTCAGGGTGTAGGCTTTGCCGTCATTGCCTTCGTAATGGAAGGAAAGTTCCGGGTCTGCTCCGGCAAAAGCATGCTTCACTCCAAGGCGCAGGCCGTAGCTGCCACGAGGCAGGTAGCGCTTCAGCTCCACGCCCAGCTGTCCTGCGAAGTAGGTGTTGTGCTTCCCTGCCACATGCTGGTTGAATATGCCAGCGCCATTTTCCGCATAGGATTTCTGGTTCAGCCAGGAAAGCTGAAGGCCTGCGTAGGGGCTGACATGCCAGAGCTTGCCGTCCTTGGCGTGGAGGTCGTACTTGTATTCACCGCCGATTTCAAAGAGGTTGGAGTTGTACCTGGCCTCTGCTCCCAGGCCGAGCGCGCCAATGCCACGGCGCAGCTTGTTCCGAACCCAGCCGTAGTCTGCATAGAGGTAGGCATCAGCAGCCTTCTTGTGATAGCCCGCATAAAGGCCGAAGCGGGTATCATAGATATTGCTCCCGCCATACTGGGCACCAACCCCCATGGTCTGGTAGCTCAGGAAGACACCACCCCGCCAGTGGTCATCTAGCCTGCGGTCATAGCCTCCCGATATGGCGCTGCCGTGGTAGCTTGCACCGCCCCTGAGGTCGCCCCAGTTCTTGGTGAACTTCACCCAGGCGTTATTGTCCTGCGCCACGGGAAGATCCATTTTCACCTTGAGGCCATTTGTTTCTGCGCTCTCTGCAAAGTGGCTTGCCGGAACGGTCACCTCCACAGGCCGGGTGGCAAAGGCCGCGCTCAGGCGGTCGGAAATGACACTACTGGCAACGGTGCTCTGCTGAACAAGGGAAGCAGCCTGGGTAGCTGCCGATGAACCGACTCCTGTGAGGGCATGTTTGGCAGCTGAAGGATTGAGACTGTAGATAGGGCGCAGCTCATTCCTGCGGGCATCACCTGCAAGGCCCTTCTGCATGGTCTCCACGGCGTCATAGGCATCGGCCTGCTCTGCCGTCATTGCTCCGAGATTGTTGGCGGAAGATGTTTTTACTTTCACTGCCTTCCCTTCAATGACTCCCGTGGTGTTCAGCATGCCCGTGGCGGCATAGGGCTTTCCGTCGGGATTGGCCAGGGTGCCGCTCACCGTTCCGGCCTCCAGCACAGTCAAGGTTTCATCCGGCAGAGCATTGGTGGCGGTTGCCACAGAGCCTTCGATATCCGCTGTACCGCTGACGGAAATATTCCCGTGAAAACCGCCGCCATAAGCGCGAAGCACACCGTCCGAGACCAGGTTCCCGTTGATGATCATCGTGCTGTCTTTCGAAGCCGCGCCGATAGTGCCTTGGTTCAGGAATTTGCCCGTGGTATCATCGGAAACCCCCTCTGCCATGCGGGAGGTCATATCATTGACCGTGTAAGTACCGCCGTAAAGTCCGGCTCCCTTGGAAACATTGACATTGACCACATCTGCCGTTCCCGTATAAACCAAATCGCCACTTTTCACATTCAGCTTCATATTGTCGGAACCGCTGATATTGCCCTGATAGAGCATGGCTCCATCCTGCAGATTAAAGTTCAGATTCGTCACCAGGTCGGGAATGTACCGATTATAAACATATTTGCCGCCGTTGTACTGAATATAAAGCGGCTTTATCTTGCCAGAAGCTGTATCAAAAATACCATATTCCTCGGAAAAGTGTTTCCAGTCACTGGTAATATTTCCCCGGATGGAAGCACCATTTTCCACATTGATATTTTTGACAAAAGCATTCCTGCCAATATAGATAGCGTTTTCGCCGCCTGCAATTTTACCGCGCAGATTAAAATCCGTCACCTGTTCGCCCATCAATTCATCAGCCGAGGCATTATAGGTGTTACTATCCATATCATTCAGGGGCTGATTATCGGCAACTGTGATGGCACCGTTTTCTTCGCTGACATCTCGTACATAGCGAATGTAAGAGCCACGATATTCATCAATCGCACCATTGGTGCTGGAACCGAAATTGAATTCAATGGCATTCCCACCTTTGCCGCTGGCCGTTACATTTCCTGCAACATTCAAGTTTTGCTTGCGACCATAGGCAACTAGGATTCCTTTGCCTCTTTCTCCATCGGCATGGATTTCCGTCTTATCTGGAATGATTATCGAATTCTTTTCACCGTCAACCCTGATACCGACTGCACCCGTTCCTTGTGTCAAAATATTGGCTGATTGAGTGATGTGATTATTCGCACCGTAAACATGCAGACCTATGCCAAGAGGGACTTGGCTATAAACATTTTCAAGATAGGCTGTGCCGGCAGCATTTCTTGCAAAATATCCCTGCGTGTTGTTGATTGTCTGTCCATTTCCATAAACAGAACGACCAAAATAGGCTTTTCTATCGAAATCATACCCTAAATCCTGCAATGCTGCTAACTCGACTTCCATAAATGAGGTGTAATTGCTATAGCTCCTGTGGCTTTGCATGCCTGATGTTTGAAAATGCGAGCCTTCAAATCTCGGATCATATACACCAGTTTTTCCTTCAAACGCATTTACAGGCACACCTGAAATTCCGTTAAATTTTGCACCAGCAAGCGCTTCTGTTACATTTTCGCCGATAAAATACGCATAATTTCCTGCATCCACAATAAAGTAGTCAGATTCTTTTGCCTCAGGTTTTGTTTCTTTGATTTGACGGAACCCCTCACTCGTCAATATAAGCATACCGGGCTTGGCAAAATTGCCATTTTGATCTTGCAAATGAAAATTCCATTGCTTTGTATCGGTAATATTATTTGCAAATTTCAATAACGGAAATTTATCTGTTCCGTAAGAAATTATATGTTCCTCGTCACCGTCTTCTATCTCATTTCCATTCCAATCACAGAAGCGGAGGTGTGCGCCAGCTCCGAGGGCATGCATAAGTTCGTGTCGAATTGTACCAACATAATCACATGCCTGTTCATTCGTCGGCAAAACAGTATCTGTATCAACCCACCAGCCATCCACTGCGCCATTGCGATTGGCACCTAGATACTGACCGATTTGAATCATAGAAACGCCTATGTCACCAGCCGCCGGAAGATTGCTGGCAAAGGCTTGTTTTATCCGGACAAATTTTTCTTCTTCAGTTGTTCCTCCGGGATTGATCCCCGCCAAATTTTTCAGATTATAATAATCAAGCAGTTTGCCTTCCTGCATCATCTGCGCAACATAATTGTTGAGTGTTTCATTATGACCTGTGTATGAAAATGTTCCTGCGCCGGCATTGGGATAATTTTTACTGTTATAAACAAAAATTTGCCACGCAGAAGAAGATTTTGACCGCGGTCCTAACATTTCCGACCAGTAGGAAGTGGAAGACTTGGCAGCATTTCTGAGGAAATCAGACAATGTGTACTCAGAGGCAAATTCGCCTTCATTGAAGTATTCAAACTCGATAAACTTTTTACCGTTGTAATAGGCATAGTCAGTATCAGAAGCCAAAGCATGGCTGCTGAACTGGACTCCCATTGTGAGTGCGGCTAAAATCGCCAGCTTTTTTGATTGCCTCATTCTTATTCTTCCTTCTAAAAATCATTCGCATCCTTACTTGGGTATTCCCTTACCACACACGTCTGAATTCCACTGAGGCGAAAACATCCTTATCATGGGCACCTTTCTGAAGCTAGGCTTCACCATTCCTGATTTGCAGGAGGCCTCTAAAAACAATAGGTCCCCTCCTGTCAGATTGCACCTCCTAAGTCTTTTTCTCAAACCGATATTTCTGCCCTGCCTGCGGGTATTTCTCATGATCAACCTCGCTCATGAACATGTCCAGTGGTCGGCAGTATATACCGTAGCTGCCATAGAGTGCCTGATAAACGCAGTAAATCTCCTGCGATTCTGTGTGCATGACAGGACACGCCACGATTTTATACTCGTTGCCCTTGAAGTGATCCCACACTTCTCCGCTCTGCGGTATTGCCCTGCGATACTTGGCACCGAGCAATCGCCGCTGCTCCTGAATTTCTTTTGTTTCTTCCATCAACGTTTTCTCCCCAGGCGCACACAGCGGGATGACATTTATGACAGGCTCTTCATAGGGATGGACAGTTCTTATAGCCCGTAAGGTGCTGGTCAGCTTGTCACTGCTGACATTGACCTCTACCTTGAGTTCCTCTGCCTCACTTACTACACCTCAGTTCCATTATACGGCATTGCTCCTCGAAGCGGTCTCCATGCCCCCTTGACACGGGAGTAAGACAAGCAACTGTCGTAATTGCCAATATGCCCGGCATCAACTGATTGCAACGCACTTTGCAGCATTGGGAAATGAGATTCCGGTATGTATATTTCCAGTTTAAACCAATCCATCATTATTCCTCGACATCTCCAACAGACGAGCCAGCCCATCTGCGAACTTCTCACTGTCTGCCTCGGTGCGCTTGGCCGGGCCTTTCAGATGCACCTTCTTCTTTGACCGTCTGGCTTTTTTCGCCATATGACGCTCCATCAGCAGGCGGTCGATGTTTTCAGCAGTATACTGCCAGCCGTTCTGATGTATGGCGTAGGCGCCCTTTCCCAGAGCCATCGCCGCCACGCCGTAGTCCTGGGTTACCACAACATCACCTGTCCGACACAGATTGAGCAGAGCAAGGTCCACCGCATCCGCTCCGGCACCGATTACCCTAACTTCGCTGTAGGTCGACTGCAGCACATGGTTTGTATCGCATAAGAGCGTGACAGCTATGCCATATTTTTTCGCCACCTGCTCCGTCTCTTTCACTACAGGGCAGGCATCGGCATCAACGTAAATACGCATCAGACAAGATTTCCCTCCAGATGACCCAGTCCTCATTTCATCTTCAAGTCCAGCAGCACCTTGTCTGTCTCCCACGGAGAGATAACCGTATAACCAATTCCATCCCCCTCCAGAACGGCCTTAATTTCTTCATCCTTCACCTTGGCCCGCTCCAGATTGGTTTCCTTCCGTCCATCGATGCTAATGAATTCATCATTCCGGTGGAGCAAATATTCCACATTGTCAAACTTGGCATGCTCATGCATCACCAGCTGGTCAAAGAGCTCATCCGGAGTGCTGTTGTAGATTATATTCAGAGGCAACGGTGAATCGCAGACCGCATACTCCACGCCGTAGCGCTCTAATGTCTTCAGCCGATGCACCTGCTCGGCAAAGAGGTACAGCTGATCCTGCACAATATCCGTGGCATTCTGATACCAGAGCCACTTGGCGTATTCACCCACCAGTTCCGTCTTATATCCCTTGCGCTTCAGCTTCGAAAAAATATCCGCGGCGATGGTGCTCTTGCCAATGCCTGCACCACCATAAAAATTCAGTACCTTCAATCTATCATCTCCAAACATATCTATAGCCATAGTATACCCTACAAACGGTTATCTGCAAAAGAGCCATATCCTGCAAACGGCTGATTTTATCTCTGCAACCACCTCTGTTCCACAAATTTATCCATCCTACCATGCCAACGCCCTGATAACCGCTAAGGCATTGCTCCACAATGCAAGAAACCCGCGACCCCCCTTATATCATAGGGTTTCGCGGGTTTTATATGCCCGTTTGCTTGTATCAGTTAAGCTATAATTTTGTCCATTAATCGTATGAATTTGATACAACCACACTATTTATCGTTTGAGGGGTTGCAAATCTTCTCCTCAAAAGCACAGGGGGTTGCATCCCGTTTGCGAGTACCGTGAAGCCTTGTAACGACTGGGTTCCGAGCTTTATGATTGCACGCAGCCTGCCAAAGCGCAGAGCGCACCTTGTCTTGCCTGAGCCTCTTTGAACTCGCATAACAGTTATTTTACCATAAAATAAGAAGAGAAGACAAGAAAATTGGCACGGGAACACAGCCCGTGCCATCCTTTATCCCATGTGAATTTCTGAGGAAAGTCCTATGATGGATCTACTGGCGTGTTTCAAAAACAGCCATTTTAAAAATCCTTGGAAAGAGCAAAAAGCAACACCCTCCTGTGCGGCATAAAAAGCCGTTGAGTTTTCGCTTTTGTGTGCGAAATTTATGCAACTTGCTCTGTCACGCCTTTGTCCCAGAATCCATATTCCTCCAGCAGGTCAATGAATTCTGGCTACGGCTTGCCTGTAAGCAGTTCCGACGGGCTGTGGCCCTTTCTTGACGCAACCCTTGACCTACGGTACTTCTTCGCATTCATGTGAAGTTGAACCAGGCTATAAAAGTTCGATGAAACATGCCTCTTTATGTTCATGTAGGCACGAAGCCTGCCATTGACATTTTCGACCATGCTGCTGGCCCTCTTGATGCCGGTGACTATTTCATCATGCACTTTTTCAACATTGGCTAACTCCCCTGCCGGGATGAGGGCTGATGCCTGCCGGGTAAGTTTCGCATAGGCTTCTGACTCTTTGCTTACTGCGAATCTGCTATAGAGAAGACGGAATACCTCCTCAGGCAGTCCCATAGCCTCAGCTTTCATGCTGAAGTCACGGAACAGCCTGCTTATGAAAAGCATGATCGTAGGCAGCCGCTCTCTGAACCGCAGAATTTCACTGCTAAGCTTGTATGACCAGCTATAGCGGATTGACACAGCAAACATCTCGTCAAGAATCCAATCCATCAGTTCCATCGCCTCGTCATAGCTATAGCCGCTGAAGGAGACCATCTCACGTAGCTAGGAGTATAGTGGCCGATGGAACGCCGGGTGTTCTTACAGTCTAGCGTGGCCAAGACACGCTGTATGCCTTCCAAGGAAGCGTGTGCATCTAAGGCTAAAGCCAGGATTATCTTATTCAATATCCCTCGGTGTTATTATGATGCAATTTGCTGGGATATCTGGCTGTGCATCAATCCTGGCCTCAAGCTGCGAGAGGCGGTTGATATTCCCATAAACAGCCTGAGGTGTAACACCAAAGGCCTCAGCTATCGTCTTTACAGGCAAGTTCACATAGTCAGCCCACCTCCCAACAAGTCCCATAAACAAGGAACGAGAGTTAAATCCACCAGGTAACGAAGTTGGGACCCCAGATAAAAGACTTTTCAATATCTCTTTTTGGTAGTACAATGGTGTTAGCATACGGTACACCTCCTGTGCCTAACTGGATTGTTGCTACTCTCAGTATAAAGCATTTGAGGTGAGCGTATGCTTTTATTTTATTTGAACTGCAGTTGAGATAATTCAGGGCGAATTCAACAGATTTTTTCAGGCTGGTTTTAAAGCTGATTTTGGCGTTTTTGAAACACGCCTCCATACCTCGCAAAGAAATTTCTTTTCCTCTTTCGGTATCAGAAAGCTCAAAACGGACTTGCATGGGAAATAATCATCACATGCAAGTCCGTTTTTACGACAGTTTTCTATCATGTATTTGAAATTTTTTTGCCAGCTCCATCGTAAGCGGTAAATAATACGGTGTATTTAAACTGTGCCTCCCATATGAGATAATTGACTAAAATCACTCACATGAAAAAGCTGAAAAAGTCATTTTAGCCATTTATCTCATTGGGAGGTCTTTGTTTTGACTCAAATTCAACAAATCAAGCATCGGCAGTCCATGGATTACTGGAAACAGGTTATCCTGGCCCAGCAGCAGAGCGGCCTTAAGGCCAGGGAATATTGCCGCCAGCAGGACATCAAATACAACGCGTTCTACTACTGGCTCCGCAAAATCCGTGAGGAGATCGTGGAAGGCATGCCGCAGTTGAAGGCAGAGACAGCAGATGA
>NZ_FNWN01000061.1:0-8408 GCF_900108415.1 Selenomonas sp. KH1T6 | reverse complement strand
GGTATTCCAGTCTTGAAAGAAAACATTTTTCGTCACCTTCTTGTTGCCAACGTGTCATTATCATTTAGGACGCTTAGTTTTCTAATTCACATATAATGTGACTACCTTGTAGCAGTTTCTGATTCCTCATCGCATTGTTCATGACACATCGTAGTATTTGTCTTCATCCAGCATATTGACGTTTTTCGCCAAAATGAAGGTGGAGGTAATGTTGGTGCTGTTGTTGCAGATGGCGAAAAGCATAGCTGCCAGCGGCTCTATGCAGAGGATGATGGACACAGCGCTGGTTGGCACGCCAACGGTCATGAAGAGATAGCTGAGACAGATGATGCCGCCGCAGGGAATAGGCGGCTTGGCTATGGCCATGAGGGTGACAGTTACATAAAGCGTAAGCAGCATATCCCCAGTGACATCCACGCCATAAATACGCATCATCATCACCGTGACCAGGGCAAAGTACACGCTCTGCCCGGCCTTGTTGATCTGAATTCCCACGGGAATGGAAAATGAGGCCAGCCGGGAATCAACCCCCAACTTATCCGTGCAGAATTTCAGCACAAAGGGCAGGCTGGCACTGGCACTGGCAATCGCCGCCGGTACCGGGCTGAAGGCAATGACTTTTTTAGTCAGGCAGAAGGGCGGCATTTTCCCCATGATAAAAACCATAGCCGCGCCTACCCCCCAGCCCACCAGAACGCCCAAAGCCAGGCCGATAAGCAGCTTGCTGAAAGCCAACAACGAGGAAAGACCGGTGCTGGCCATCAGGGATACCATGGAAAGAAACACCATCAGCGGGATTGCGCGGACAATGATTTTCAGCACATCGCTGCAAAAGCGGAACATGAAGTCTATCCCCTCCATGGCCCAACGGGGCTTGCTGCCCATGCGATTTATAGCTATACCAAAGAAAATGGCAAGGAACATCGTCTGAAGTATCTGCTGCCCCTTGAACGGGTCAACTAAATTGTCCGGCACAATATCCAGCAGCATGTCCTTCAGTGAAGCATTGGCGGCAGGCGGTGCGCCGCCTGCCGTCGGCATCCCCGCCTGAAGATAGGACAGGTCACCGGAAAAAATCATCAGGCTAAGCGACAGCCCCACGAAGGTCATGATCAGCATGGTAAGGAGAGAGATGGTTACAAGCCTCTGCCCCAGTTTTCCTACATCAGCAGCCTCGGATATATTAGTTATACCGGAAATGATGGAAAAGAACGTCACCGGGGCCACCATCATCTGCAGGGCGTTCAGGAAAAGATGACGCACAGGAGTGACTATGTTGTCGTTGAAGGCGGACAGCACTGAAGCATCGCAAAAGATCTGCATGGCCAGGCCGCAGGCTGATCCACCAATAAGGGCCATGAGCAGCCATAGAACCTGCCTGCTGCCTTTCCCCGCTTCATGTACCTTGATATTTACAAGATTTTCCCGGTTCTTGTAGTTATAGCTTAGCTTCCGGCGTTGCGCTTTCAATATAACCAGCCGATAAGCATCAGCACTGCCTTCTTTTTGCTCGGTCACCTTGACGCTGGGGTCAAATTCATCTCCACGGCAGGCAAGCTGAAGGATGATATCACCAAATCGTTTTTTGAAGGTGACCTCAGCAGTAAAATCCTCCCCACCGTCCAGCCCCTCCTTCAGGCGAAGGAAAGACTCTTCCACCATGAGCTGGGCCCAAGTAATCTCCTTAGGAGTAGCTTTGGTCCCAGCCAGTTCTTCAGCAATTTCCTGCTGGGCCGCTTCCAGGCTGCCAAAGGTGAGCACAATTTTCTTTTTCATGATTATAAAGTATCCACGGCAGCCGTCAGGACTGCGAAAACATTGATGCCTAGACCGCGACCCGCCTCCGTCATTTCCTCGCCACTGGTGGCTGTAATGCCTATGTTCTCTGGTGCCGTTTCAAGCATCTCGGCCAAGCTGCGCCTCATATCAGGGATTTTTGGGGTAATCCTTGGCTTTTGGCACTCTATGGAAAGAGACAGATGGATGACGGTTGCACCCATGGCCTTCAAATCCTTCAGGCCATCCTGCAGATATACCCGGCTGTCCGTAATCCCCTGCTTCAGATATGCCTTCGTCTTCGGTCCCAGGATATCAACAGTGGTGATACCTGTGATGGCGCGGGTAACGGCATGCAGGATCACATCGCCGTCACTGTTGGCCAAAAGCGGCGTTTCCTCTGGGAAAACCACGCCCCCCAGGATGAGTGGCTTGCTACCGCCATCAAGGTCGAATTTATGTGAATCTTGTCCGATGGCCACTTTTGCAATTTTCATGTCCTTCCCCCCCTATTTGCCATTACCCGAACTGCGAATTTTGCCAATCAGGATGGTGGTAGAAACGCCAGGGGTCTCTTCCACCTCGTTTATGGCAGTGCCAATCCGCTGATAAAGGCTGGACAGGATCTGAGGCAGTTTCTTCCCTGGCTTGATCAGTACATCAGGACGCAAATCAGACACCAGCTGATAGTAGCGCAGATACTGCATCTTTTCTTCAGGCTGTACATCGGGAACGCCGGCTTCTATCAGGCGATTGGCTATCAGAGTGTAGTCCACATATTTTATGGCATCTACAATCATAGCCCGTTGCTGCTCGTCAACAATGGGGCGGTCGGTGCCTTTGAGCTTGATGGCCTCATCACACTTGACCAGGACCACCAGAATATCACCCAGAGCTTTGGCCCGGCGTATCATGTTCAAATGGCCGAGATGAAAAAGGTCAAAGGTACCCTTAAGCATGACAATCTTCTTGTCCTGGTGGCGGGCGCGGATTTCTTTCAGATCTTCATAGTTGATAATCATTTTTTCACACCTCTCCTATTCCACTACAGCAGGGAAATACTTATTAAGCTTATTTATCTGCGCCAAGGCCCAGTCCTGACGTGGGAAAAGATTTTTCCGCGCATCTGCAATATGCAGGTTCCTTAACTCGGCACCAATCTGGGCATGCTTCATGGGGAACAGGGCACTGCGAAGGAAGCCGAAGGCTTCGCACATCTCCTTGATCTCCTGGCACTGCGCTGGGCTTTGGGGTGAAAAATACAAACGCACCACCGCATCCCAGAAGCGATGCATATTTTCCGGCGTCAAGCCGTGGCTGGCTTTGCGCTCCGGCATATCGCTGCAATGGACGCGAAAAGCGCCGCCGGCCAAATCGAATATGGGATGTCCATAGCCTACATCCGCCATATCAATGAGCACCATTTCGCCATCCTGGCAGAGGACATTGTTTTCATGATAGTCGGAATGCACCATGGTATGACGTTCAGGGATGGAGTCAACCATCTTTTTCAAAAAGTCGGTTTCTGCCGGGGTGTAATAAGGCTCCATGCCTTTCACCCAGCCCATCCATCTATCCTTGGCAGCAGGAAACTGGCCCATGTCTTTTATGGACGTGCAATGGATCTTTTTATATAATTCGACAAATTTTTCCATGACCGCATCAAATCTGTCCAGATGGGCAGTGATAGTGCCGCCTACGGTATCGGCATGGGAAATTTCCTCAAACACCACCCCATAAGAATTGCCACAACGCACTACATCGTACGATATAGCCGTGGGAATACCTGCGACAAAGGCTTTTTTAGCAAAATCAAGTTCCTGCTGGATTTTTTCCAGCGATACGCCATCCACATAAAGTTTGACTATGGTTTCCGAGTCTATACGATAAGCAGTGCTGCTGCGTCCCCGACCTATGGGCACTGCGCCCTCAAGGGATATCTGCCGCATCTTTTTTCGTATGTCCATGATTTTGTTGAGCCTTGTCATATCAAAGATCTCATACACTTCAGGAGAAACCTCGCAAATAGTGATGGGACTTGAGGCTTCTTTCTGCAGCTTGATGAGCAGCCTCAGGCCAGCGCTCGATATATAGCGCAGCGCCGAGGCCTCTAAGACCGTCTTCTCTTCAGGATGAGCCTCCAGGATGTTCTTGATATCTTTTTCAAGGTCATGCACATTCTGCGAATCGATGCTGCCCTCCAGGAATATAGTCAAGGCACCATTTTCATTTGCATATTTCATTCAATACGTCATTCCTTTCTGCCAAGTTTTTACAACACGCTCTTTCATACCACCTCAATCGATTGCGCCCCATCAACTGTCAGGGTTCGTAATATAAAAAAAATTCTCCCTACACCTTGTATTATCCTGCTAAAAAGTGTCTGTAGAAAATTTCCCTTATCCCAAATAGATCAGCCCCAGCATGGTTATGTCATCGGATTGCTCCGCTTCTCCAGCGTAGTCCCCCACATCTTTCCGCACAGCAGTGAGGATTTCTCTTACATCCTTTCCTACCTGCATGTTCAGCGTTTCCTGAAGGCGCTCTTCCGAGTACATTTCCTTGGCCTCGTTCATGGCCTCCGTCACGCCATCCGTATAGAGGAAGATCATCTCTCCCTGTTGAAGGACAAGACGATTAGACTCGTACACTTCATCCTCGTTCACGCCCAGCATAGCGTGTTTCTTCTTATGGCACAGATAGCGGAACTTGCCATTCTCCTGCACCAGCGGCGGATTGTGCCCGCCATTGACATAGATGAGTTCACCCGTAACCAGATCAAGCTGGGCGAGAAATACCGTGACGAACATCATTTCCTCATTTTCACGGCATAGCTCCTGATTGGCCAGCATCATGACAGCGGCAAAATCATCGGGAGCTTTTGCCATCAGCACCAGATTTTTCAGCGTGGTCTTGGCGCGCATCATGAAGAGCGCCGCCGGAATGCCCTTGCCGGACACATCGGCGATGGTGATGACCAGGTGATTTTCATCCGTCAGATAAAAATCGTAAAAGTCACCGCCCACGCCCTTGGCAGCATCCATGGAGGCATAAATCTGAAATTCTTTGCGATTAGCCAGGAAATTCTGGGGCAGTGCCCCAAGCTGGATATTTTGGGCCACAGAAAGCTCGGCTGCCGCTTTCTCCTTCTCTGCCGTCACCCGGGACAGATTATCTATATACGCCTTCAGCTCATCCGTCATGGCATTGAAGCAGACTGCCAAGTGTTCAATTTCATCGCCGGTTTTTATCTCCAATTTCTTATCAAGGTTGCCGCTTGCAATTTCTCTTACACCGTCAGCCATCTGCTTGATGGGTTTGACAAATCTGTCAGAAAGCCGCTCCGACATGAAAAACATCACTACAATCATAACAAAGAGCGCCAGCAGGGCCATCTTCAACAGGAAAAGGTACTCACTCTGCAGGTTTTTCTTGAAATTATCCATCTGCCCCATAAAATAATTCTGGCTTTCCTGGAGGGAAGATGTCATATCATCCTGGGACACCAAGACGCCAAGGCTCCACCCCATGGTGGGGATAGGGGCAAAGGCCAGCATATACTTCTCACCGTATACTTCAACAGGCATCATGCCTCTTTCGCCCCTGGCCATCTGCCGGGCAGCCTGGGATAGCTCCGGCACCTCACTTTTTCTCAGGTCCTGAGGCTTGTCTGTCTCTGCCAGGACACCTTCCTGCAGGGGCGAAAAGACAATCTTGCCCTCATTGGTCATGACAAAGTTGATGCCCTTTTCCCCAATGGCAGTATCGTGAATGTACCGCCTCAGCTTTTCCGTAGCCATATCTATGCTGGCTACGCCGGCAATGCCTTCAACATCGTAATAAGGTACAGAGCAGCTTATTACCTCCACATCGCTGTGCTGCTCATTCAAAATAGTGAGATAAGGCAGGGAAAATACCGCCTTCTTGGCCTCGACGGCATTCAGATACCAGGGCCGAACACGGGGGTCATAGTCAAAGGCCGGGTCGTCGGACAAGGGACTGTACTCATCGCCGGGGAATACGCTGCTGCAGATCAGGAAGCCGTGTTTGCTGCCGAAATAAGTGGCTGAATAGCTGTCATTGCCGTAAGACTTTTCCATAGGCACCAGAGTGCCCTTGATATTGGCAGCCAGCTCCACTTCCTTCTGTACCGTTTCGATGCCACGCTTCCGCACATCAGGGCTGTAAAGAATGCACGGCGCAGTAGGCGGGACTTTCCCGTTATACAGGTCAAAGACGTTCCCCGGCAGGAAGTTTTCCGGATGCAGCTGTATCCAGGTCAAAGCCTCTGACAGAATCTGCACATCATGCTGCATCAGCGACATTTCCCGGTCAATATACCCGGCTTCTGCCTTGGCCAGTTCTGCCAGTGTGTCCTTGCTGGTCTTGTTGATATACTGCTTCGTGTACTCAGCCCCCGACTCCGAGAGCTGGGTCCCCATATCGGCTATGTCCCTGCGGACAAAGGTAATGCCATAAAAGGACAGACCTGCAAACACCAGGGCCGACAACAGGCTGCTTATGACCAGCAAGCGTAGCAGGCGCGCCCTGATATTTGGCTGTCCGTGCACCATTTTTCGCAATATCCATAGGAACTCTCCCATAATCCGAACTCCTTTGCAAGAAATGATTCTCATTTGCCCAATTTCATAGCAGCAATCCTATTCTGCATAGTAGACCTCTTCCTGAACCTTCCCCTCCATGCGGGCCAGCAGGAAAGATGTGGTGGCATTGGACACAGCATTTCCCACAGTCCTGATGCCATCCACCAACGGGTCAATACCGATAAACAGCGTAATCGCCCCGGCGGGGACTCCGGCCATTTCAAAAATAGAGGCCATCACCAACACCGTTGCCCCGGGCACGCTGGGAAAGGTAAAGGTTACCAACAGAGCCGCAAAGAAGAAAGAAAGCATGAATTCCATATCAAGGGGCAGTCCCAGGGTAAGGCGCATCAGAATCGCTGCCGTCATGGCATACATGCCTCCGCCGCTCATGTTGAACTGTATGCCCATGGGAATCGAGAACATGGCCAGCTTCTCATCTATGCCAAGTTTTTCAGCGCAAAACTCCAGCGTCTGGGGAATGCAGGCATTGGAGCTTCGTATGTTAAAGGGCAGCAGGCTGTAGGAAGCTGTCTTCTTCAAAAAGGCCACCGGCGATATCCGTCCTATCACGGCCACAAAGAGTCCCGATACCAGCAGCATCAGGAAACAGCCCAGGAAAATAGCGGCAATAAACCAGACATAGAACAGCAAAGCAGAAATTTCCACACTCATCATGAGTTTCGCCATAGAGGCCGCCACCACCAGAGGCAGGAATGGCATGATGACCCCCATGGCATCCATGACCAGCCGATAAAATGAGGCTATAGTCTCCTTCATCCAGGCCAGGCGCTCCCCTGACCTCACCAGCAGCAGGCCAAAGAAACAGGAGATAAACAGGATTTGCAGCAGATTGTTGGAAGCAAAGGGGGCCACAACATTCTTCGGCACAATGCCCAATAGCAAATCCCGCAAAGACGGAGTGGATGCCTCCACCGTCCCCATCTCCGCTGTCTCAACCAGTTCAGGCGTGGCTCCCAGGCAGCTGCCAAGGAGCACCGCTATCCCCAGGGCAAACACCAGCTTGACCACCGATATGACCATCATCTTGCCGCCCATGCGCCCCACATCAGCCGCATTGGAAATGCTAAGAATGCCGGACACCACCGAAAGGAAAATCATGGGGGCAATCATCATCTGCAGAACGCTCATGAAAAGGATTTCCACAGAACTGAAGATATTGTGCTCAATCCAGCCCAGTGCTTCCGCCCCTAAACAGGACTTGAGCGCCAGCCCCAGTATAATTCCACCTGCCATACAGAGCAGCATATGATACATCTGCTTGTTGGTTGACTCATGCACCTGAATGGAAACTATATTGCAGCCCTGCCGCCGCACATAGCTCATTTTCTGCCGATGGGCTTTCAAGCTGGCCAGAACGTAGCGCTCTTCCTCGTCATCGGAGTTTTCATCCAGTTCAATAACAGGATTGTGGGGTTCCCCCTTGGCGGTAAGCAAAAGATTCACATCACCCAGCCGCTTCTGCAGGGAAATCTCTGCCGCAAAGCCTTCAGGATTGCCGGAAGCTGCCGCCAGCCGCAGGAAATTCTCCTCCAGCAAAAACTCAGCGGTCATCATTTCCTGTCGGCTCACTTTTTTTGCTTCAAGTGCCTCTTCCAGCCATTCATGTGAATTAGGAAACTCTAAGTTCACTATTCACGTTCCTTAAAGCTTGCACATTTTTCAATGTACCCCCAGATTTTATGGCAAAAACTTATTGCAAATGAGTATTACCCATCTCAGCTAGATGTTTCACATGTACAATAGTACTCGTAAGAAAGAAGGTGAACATCATGTTGAGATTGCCTGAAATCGGCTCCCACGCTGCTTATCAGCAGCTCCTCTCCCAACTCATTTGCAACAAGCATCTCAAAAAGAAGAAACACAAGCTCGCAGCCAAGCTCTTAGCCCTTGACCTCTCACCGGTTGACGAGATCATGCGCCCCTTTCTATTCAGAGGAGGGCCGCCCTGCATGGCTGCCTTCCTCGATGCTTCGTTCGTATCTCCTCTCCATCTGGTTTAACTCC
>NZ_FNWN01000055.1:0-12879 GCF_900108415.1 Selenomonas sp. KH1T6 | reverse complement strand
GCTTCAACCGCCAGCTCCGCAAGGTGACGAAATCCAAGTCCGTATTTCCGACAGATGACAGCTTGCTGAAAATGCTCTACCTTGCCATGATGGACATAACGAAGAAATGGACAGGCCGCCGCCAGGATTGGAGCATTATCCATGCCCAGCTGGCCGTCTATTATGAAGACAGGCTTCCGGAATAAAAAATCTGCACGTTCAAGGATTTCTTGACGTGCAGAGAGAAATATGGTTGGTATTAGTGACAAGGGCTTAAACCTCTTGTTTTAATAACAATTTTACATCACGATATGGAGTTTACACAGAATTTGGGACAGCCTCCGGCCTGTTTTCTTTGACTTGAAGCGTGGCTTGCCAAAATGCTTCCTATTGTTCCAGAAATTGTTGTATGCCTTGTTCAGGTTCATCTGGGCATTGGCAAGAGCAAGGCTGTCAACCTCTTTCAGCCATGGGAATTCTTCCTTGTACTGTGCAGGGGTATTGTTCAGCTTCTTGCCAGTTTCCTTGTAATGGTCAAGGCGGTCTCCAAGCATTTTGTTATAGATGAATCTGGCACAGCCGAAGGTCTTGGCAAACATAATCTTCTGTTCAGTTGTTGGGTAGAGTCTGTATCGGTATGCCTTATTCACTATAATCACCGCCTCTCACGTATAATTTTATCACAAACGAGTCACAAAACAATTGTCTGGCTTCAATTACTTACGTAAATTCGCCAGACCCGCCTTCATCCCCCACCTAAGAGGTGGAGGACTTCTGGCGTACTAGGTTAAAAATTGCTATCTGTACTTAAGACTGTGTTGACTGGCAGGATTTGCCATGGCAAAAGGCGAATCTTCCTGATGTTGGATTCCTGTGTGTGTTGCAGAATAGAAACAGGGGACAGGGTTATATGGGAGGTATGAAAGTATGAAAAATTGGTTTGCAAGCTTGCAGAATATTGGCAAAGCCCTTATGCTGCCGATTGCCGTTTTGCCGGCAGCGGCGCTGTTGCTGCGCCTGGGGGCACCGGATGTCTTGGATATTCCTGTGGTCATGAAAGCGGGGGGCGCTGTTTTTGACCATCTGCCGCTCATTTTTTCCATAGGCATTGGCGTGGGGATTGCCAAGGACAACAATGGTGCAGCCGGACTTTCGGGAGCCATTGGCTATCTCATTCTGACCACTGTGCTCAAATCCATTGACGAGACCCTGAACATGGGAGTTCTTGCGGGCATCATCAACGGCCTCATGGCCGGATGGCTTTATAATCGTTTTCATACGGTCAAACTGCCGGAGTATCTGGGGTTCTTTGGCGGGCGTCGTTTCGTTCCCATTGTTACTGCAGTGGCAAGCTTGATGGCAGGCATTGTGTTCGGCGGTGTCTGGGGCCCTTGCCAGATGTTCATTCAAGGGGTTGGCGAATGGATCATCGGCGCAGGGGCTATGGGGGCCTTTATTTACGGTGTTTTGAACCGTCTCTTGATTCCTGTGGGGCTTCATCATATCCTGAACAGCTTCATATGGTTTGTCTTTGGCGAATACACGAATCCGGTGACAGGTGTGGTGGCAACTGGTGACCTCAATCGCTTCTTTGCCGGAGATCCCTCCGCAGGCGTGTTTATGGCCGGGTTCTTCCCCATGATGATGTTTGGCCTTCCGGCAGTTGCCCTGGCCATGTATCGTGCGGCAAAGCCGGAAAATCGCGCCAAAATCGGCGGTATGCTGGCCTCTGTGGCCTTTACCTCTTTCCTTACGGGCATTACCGAGCCCATTGAATTCATGTTTATGTTCCTTGCGCCGGCGCTCTACATCATGCACGCCCTCTTGACGGGAGTTTCCCTGGCGGTTACAGCTTCCCTTGGCGTGTTGGATGGCTTCGGTTTTTCGGCAGGGCTCATTGACTATGTGATCAACTGGGGACTTGCTACCAAGCCTGAATTCATACTGGTGGTTGGCGCAGTGTTTTTCGTCCTTTACTATGTGATATTCAGCTGGGCAATCCGTCGTTTCGACATCCCTACAATTGGCCGCTATGATGAGGAAACGCCTGTTCCTGACCAGCCCGTCACTTTGAGCGAGCTTTCCGACCAGATCCTTCTGGCCCTGGGGGGGCATGAAAACCTTGAGGAAATCTCCAATTGCGCTACCCGGCTTCGTCTTGTTATCAAAGATCTTTCCCAGATGAATGAAGAAGGACTTCGGAAGATCAACGGTGTTCGCGGCGTGATTGCCAAGGGGAATTCCGTACAAGTCATCATCGGTACCCATGTGGAGCACGTTGCTGATGAAATCAAGGCATCTGCCGGCTATCATAGAAACTGAAGGAAGAATATGCTCTCGTGAAAGGCAGGTGAATGGGACAGGCTGGCAGGAATGAGCATATTGCAGAGACTGGACGGAAGCAGTATATTTGCTCCCGGGATGAATGTTTTTTGGCATTTTTTGAGGAGAGATTAAGCATGAAAAAAATTTTGGCAGTATTGTGTGCGGTACTTGTTATGTCACTCTTTAGTGTTGCCAGTGCCCAGGAGGGGGATGCAACGCCGGAATGGATGCAGAATCTGCCCCAGGCTAAGAATGCGAAACAGATGTTCATTGTGGCTGGTGTGGGCAAGACGACGGCCTGGGTCTCTATGCACGAGAAGGACAAGAATGGCAACTGGCATGAGCTCATGACAACTCCTGGCTTCATCGGCAAGGAAGGCTTGGGCAAGACCAAGGAAGGGGATGGCATGACCCCGGTGGGGACCTTCCACTTTACCAAGGCTTTTGGCATTGCGCCAGATCCTGGCTGCGCCATTCCCTATATCCAGGTGGATGAAAATATCTATTGGTCCGGAGATGTACGCCCTGGCATGAAGTACAACGAGATGGTGGACATCCGCAAGATGCCTGGTCTTAATACTGAGGACAGCGAGCATATTGTGGATTATGATCCCCATTATACCTATGCCATGAACATCAGCTACAATGAGAAGGGCACGCCTGGTCTTGGCTCTGCTATTTTCCTGCACTGCTTTGGCCCCTTCAAGCCTTATACTGGCGGCTGTGTGGCTATTCCTGTGGAAAAACTTCGCTTTGTGATGCAGAAGGTTAGCCCTGATTGTGTGATAATTATCGATAGCCTTAAGAACCTCTCACCGGAAACTGCTGCAGCCTGGAAGATCTGATTAGTTTTCAGGAGCTCTTAAATACAACCAACAGCCAAAGGGCGGCCGTCACTATGCGGCCGCCCTTTGGTTGTTGGTCATAAGTTTTCACAATGCGGAATTGCCAAGGGCAGGAAATGTGAACGTATATGTAGAAATTGAGCAAAAAGTGGAATCCATATCTTGCAGGGGAGGAATTGATTGTGAAGAAGCAGGTCTTGGCTGTTGCGTTGGCAGCTGCATTAGCCGCCATGACAATGCCCTGTGGGGCTGAGGGAGTTGCCGCAGATGATCTTCTGAAACCTGCAGAAGCGCAGCTGCTCAGCGAGGGAGAAGATACAAGATGTGAGGTGGAGTACAGAGCTTACCGCGGGAAGCATGGCTCTATGTTCCTGTCCAAAGGGGATAAGATCGCCGTTATCTCGCCCTCCGCCCTTCCCAGCCAGGAACAGGTGAAGGCAGTGGTCACGGGACTGAAAAAATGGGGCTATGAGCCGGTAGAGGGAAAGTATGTATGCGTTGAAACGCGGACACTTGATGATATTTGCAGGGACCTGGAGTGGGCCCTGAAAGATCCTGGGATAAAGGCCATCTTCTGCGTGCGTGGCGGCTATGGCGCCTCAGAGGTGACGGACATTTTGCCTGAAGGCCTTATCAAGGATTCTGGCAGGCTTATCATAGGCTACAGCTATATAACTGTGTATCACTCGGCCTGGACCGTTGAGGGGCTGCCTTCCATACATGCCAGCATGAGCGCTGCCTTCGATAATTTCCCGGCCAGCTGCCTGAAGGCAGAGGAAAACCTCCTGAAGGGTGTCATTCCTGCCTATACCTGCGCAGGGAGCAGCTATTGCAAGCGGGGTAAGGCCAAGGGTATCCTGATTGGCGGCAATCTGTCAACTTTCACGTCTGTCCTGGAAACGGCTTACGACTGTACCAGAACGGGCCAGCCCTATATCCTTTTCCTGGAAGATGAGAGTGAAGATGTGCAGCATATTCACAGGTATCTCACGATACTGAAGCATACAGGTGTTCTGGACAGGGCAGCCGGCATCGTATTTGGCGAGTGGACGGAACTTCCTGCCAGCATGGCCGATTACGATGGCAGAAGCCGTGGCGGAGAGTTCAGCTCTGTGGCAGACATGATTGCCAGGCAGTTTGTGCCTGACCTGGATGTTCCTGTGGCCTTCGGCTTTCCTGCAGGACATGGTGGCGTCAACTATCCTCTGCTCATGGGGGAGATGGCAGAGCTGAAGGTGGGGCCTGACAGCTACAGCCTGGTCTGTGGCACATCCAGGTAATATATGTTACCTGGATGTGCCAGAGCAGGGAGAAGGGAGTAGCAAACTATGCCTGGCCATACTTCATTCTGCTGGTGATGGCTGCTCTTTTCAGAATTGTCAAGGCAAGGAAGGGCGACTAGATATGAGAAAATACTTTTTTGCAGGCCTGTCCCTGGTGCTGGCCCTGGCTTTGCTGGTCATTGCCTACGGCGCCTATCTGAATGAGCGGGGGGAAAGCCAGATAAGCCTGCGCATGGAGGAGCGGCGGGCGGAGCTGGTGGGGGCGAAAGCTGTCAGGCGGGAGCTTCATCCTCAGGTGAAGTTCTCTGCCGTGAACCTGTACTCCACCAGCGTGGCAGATGCCGTGGCCCTCACCGATGGTCGGATTGTGGCAGCCTATACAGCTGCCAATGCCTACGTCCACCAGGGGGATGTTCTTTTCCGTCTGGAAAACGAGAACATCGCTCTTTCCATCCAGGAGGCGGAGGCAGGCATTATGAGTGCCAACGCTGAGCTGGCCCGTGCTACCAACAATTATGACCGCTACAGCAAACTGCTGCAGATAGATGCTGTCTCCAGCCAGCAGTACGATGAGGCACAGGCTGCCTATTTGGCTGCCCAGGCCAATCTCAAGGCAGCGGTGGCCAAGCGTGATATGCTGCTGGTAAGCCAGGCGCGCTGCGAGGTGCGCGCTCCCATTGACGGCATAGTGCGCATCCTTTACCGCCAGCCGGGGACCTATGTACCCAGCGGCACGTCCCTGGCCCTCATTGGCAATTACAATGAGCTGTATTTTTCCCAGCAGGTCAGCGATGCCAAGGCCCAAAGGCTGCAGGCAGGAGAGGAAGGGGAGTTCATCTTCCCAGGCAAGGAGTTCAAGGAGCTGGAGAATGTGGCAGGTGAGGCAGCCACGGAGCAGGCCTTCCATGCAGTGCTGGCAGAGATTGCCCCGCCCCTTCACGAGCCTGCCGCTGCCCGCACCCTGCTCTGGCAGATAGATAATCCCCTGGGGCTGCTCACGCCCCAGACCTATGGCACAGCCTACCTGCGGCTGGGGGTGAAGGCAGAGGTTCTCTGCATTCCCCTTGCGGCCCTGACGGACAAGACCAGACAGGCGGTTTTTGTCTACCGGGATGGCCTGCTTGAAAGAAGGGCTGTCACCACAGGCCGGGATGATGGGGATTATGTCGAGATTCTGGGCGGGCTGGAGCCCGGGGATATTGTCATCATTTCCGGGGCAGAGAATTTGCAGGATGGCATGAAGGCTGCAGTGGAGCTTAGGGGTGAGCAGGATGGCAGATAAAGGAAACAGCCAGGACGGGAGAAGTTTTTTCAACCAGGAGGCTCTGGACAAACTGCGTTCTCCGGAGAAGCTGGATACCATGGTGCACATTACGGGGCCTATGGGCTGGATGGGGCTGGCGGCCGTCTGCATACTTTGCTTCTCCATCGTCCTCTGGTCCATCTACGGTTCATTTACGGAAAAGGCCGAGGGCATGGGCCTCATTATGGATGTCTCCGGGGTAAGGAGCGTTTCCCATGCGGCGGCCGGGCGCATTACGGACATTTACGTGAAGACTGGCAGCCAGGTACACGCAGGGCAGCTTATAGCCCATATGGAACAGCCGGAGCAGTCGGCAGATACTCGCATGGCCCAGTACGGTACAGGGCTGGCGGCCAACGACCGGGATGTGCAGTCACGGGTCTACCAGTATGATGCCAAAAGACAGCAGCAGACGGCCAACGAGGACATCTACTGCGAATATGACGGCATTGTGGACGAGGTCATGGCCACTGAGGGACAGATTCTTTCGGCAGGAGCGCCCATATGCACGGTGCGCCTCACCGAGGAGCGCAAGGACCTTTCCGGGATTTTCTATATTCCCGTGGACAAGGGCAAGCGGGTGGTGCCGGGCATGACCATCCAGCTGGCTCCCAATGGGGTGGATGTGAGCCAGACCGGCAGCCTCCTGGGGGTAGTGGAGAGCGTCTCCCAGTATCCCATTTCCTCCGCTGGCATCGAAAAGGGCCTGGGCAATGCCCAGCTGGCCCAGTATGTGCTATCCAAAGACGGCGGGGCAGCGGTGGAGGTGAAATTCAGCCTGGTGAAGGATGCCTCCTCGGAATCCGGCTATCTCTGGACTTCCGTGGTGGGGAAACACACCCCCATCACTCCGGGCAGCTACTGCACGGGGGCAGTGGTCATTGAGCGGCAGATGCCCATCGAGAAGGTATTTTACAAAATCAGCCAGTGGCTAAGGAGCAGGTAGCATGGGGACAAAAGTATGGGAGACCCTGAAAAATAAATACTTTTCCCAGGGGCGCCGGGTCAAGACTCCCACAGTGCTCCAGATGGAGGCGGTGGAGTGCGGTGCCGCGTCCCTGGCCATGGTGCTGGCCTATTATGGCAAATGGCTGCCCTTGGAGCGTCTGCGCCAGGAGTGTGGGGTTACCAGGGACGGCAGCAATGCAGCCAATATCCTGAAGGCAGCCCGCAGGCTGGGCTGCGAGGCCAAGGGCAAGGCAGGACGGCCCAAAGGACTTCTGAAGCAGGAATTTCCCCTGATCCTTTTCTGGGAGTTCAACCATTTTGTGGTCATGGAAGGCTTCAAGGGGAATACGGTCTTTTTGAATGACCCAGCCCTGGGCAGGCGCAGTTTGGAATGGCAGGAATTCATGACTTCCTACACAGGCGTGTACCTGAAGATTGCCCCTGGTCCTGATTTCAAGCGGGAAGGACGTCCTTACAGCATTGCCAGGGCCGTGGCCTCAAAGCTTATGCAGGACAAGTGGGCGGTGCTTTTCCTGTTGCTCCTGGGCCTCTGCATGGTGCTTCCGGGACTGGCGGAGCCGGTCTTTAGCCAGATTTTTTTTGATGACATTTTTTCCATGAAGCATCCCGACTGGACCCAGTATCTTCTGTTGGCCATGGGCGGGGCGATTCTTTTGAACGGCATCATGACCGCCATGCGGGCCTCTGTATTGCTGGACTGGCAGAAGAAGCTGACCCTGGCGGATTCCTCCGCCTTCTTCTGGCATGTGCTGAGGCTGCCCATCACTTTCTTCCAGCAGCGCTATGCAGGGGAAATCGCCTCCCGCATCCAGTTCAACGAGAGCAACGCAGATGTGCTCTCCGACCAGGCGGCAACTTCCCTGCTGGACTGCCTGATTGCTCTTTTCTACCTGGCACTGCTGCTCTCCTACAGTGTGCCCCTTACTTTGATAGGTGTTTCCATCAGCGTAGTGAATGTCATGGTCTTTTTCTATATGCGACGAAATATGACGGACATCATGATGCACATGCAGCAGGAAAAGGGCAAGGAGTACGGCACTCTCATGGGGGGATTGATGATAATTGAAAGCATCAAGGCCAGCGGTACGGAAGGGGACTTCTTTGCCAAGTGGGCAGGCTATCAGGCCAAAGGGCTCATGGCCATGCAGAAAATGCAGTTCTGGGCCCTGAAGGTGAAGCTTCTGCCCACTCTGCTGTCGGGGCTTACCAGCGCCATGATTATGGCTGTGGGAGGCTTTTCTGTCATGGAAGGGGTCATGACCGCGGGCATGTATATGGCAGTTTCCAGCCTACTGCCCAAGTTTCAGGAACCTATGAACAAGCTGCTGGCTTTCGGCAATATGCTGCAAACCACAGAAATGCAGATGCGTCGCCTGGATGATGTGTGGCGCTATGGGATTGACAGGCTGAACTATCCTGAAAAGCCGGTCCCCATGGAAGAAGGGAGCCTACGTCTGACAGGACAGCTGGAGCTGAAGGACTTGAGCTTTGGCTACAATCCTCTGGAACCGCCCCTGCTGGAGCATTTTGACCTTACCCTGGCCCCCGGGCAGTGGGCGGCGGTGGTGGGTTCTTCCGGCAGCGGCAAGTCCACCCTGGCCAAACTGGTGGCGGGGCTCTATGAGGAATGGTCGGGAGAGGTGCTGCTGGATGGCAAAAGGCGGCGCGAAATCCCTCGGGAGGCCATTGTCAGTTCCATGGCCATCGTTGACCAGGACGTTTTCCAGATGACGGGGACCGTGGCAGAGAACATTTCCTTTTTCGATAAGTCCCTGCCCAAGGAGGACATCATGAAAGCGGCCCAGGATGCCTGCATCCATGAGGACATCCTGAAGCTGAACGGAGGCTATGAGTCCCAGGTGGCCGAGGGTGGGCTGAACTTCTCCGGGGGCCAGCGTCAGAGGCTGGAAATCGCCCGGGCCCTGGCGGGGAATCCCTCCCTGCTGATACTTGACGAGGCTACCAGTGCCATCGACCCCTTGACGGAGCAGATCATCCTGAAGAATATCCGCCGCAGGGGCTGTGCCTGCCTGCTGGTGGCCCACCGTCTTTCCACCATACGGGAGGCAGACGAGATCATCGTCCTGGAGTATGGCAAGATTGTGCAGAGAGGCACCCACCGGGAGCTTATAGCAGTGGAAGGCCCTTACCGCCGTCTGGTGGAAGAGCGTGAGGCAGAGGAAGATACAGATGCCCTTGACTAGCTTTGAGGAGTTGAAGAATAGATGAAACTTTTAGCAGGTCAGCGCGCGAAGCTCATCGAGGCGGGCAGGGCTCTTCTGGTGAAGCAGGGCAAGGTTGAGGCCTATGCCCTGATGGAGGAGGGGGGCCACCGTCTCTTTCTCATGGAGCTGGCAACTGGGGATGCTGCCTTCCATTCTGCCGATGAATTCGGGGATATCACCATAGAGATATATGCCCTGGAGGATGCGGAGCTGGAGGAGCTTACCTTGGCAGAGCTGCAGCCAGGGACATTGTTGCCCTTGATGCACCGCTGGTTTCAGGAGCTTATCTGCCTGCCCTGGCTGCGCCTGATGGCCGACCGGGGGGACGAGATTCTGAGGACCTGGGCAGATGGCTCGGTGCTGGGTCAGGCGGGGCAGCAGCTGGAAGAACTGCTGGAGGAATTTGAGGAAAACCAAAGCATTTTTGCCATGCTGGCCGGGGTGCGCTTTGCCGCCCAGGATGAAAAACTGGCCCGCCGCCTCATGGCACGCAGGAGGCATAAGCGACGCCTGTTGGACGAGACCGTAGCCAATCTTTTAGGGGAGGACTGGGTCTCGGTGTCCGGCAGCGGTCAGGGAAGCGCCAAATTGGAAGAGGCCGTCTTCCTGGTGCGGGCTGTGGCCCATCATCTGGGCATGCCCGAGGAAGACATTGCCCTGAACAAGGAGACGGCAGAAAAGCTGGATTCCTTGGGGGTGCTGCGCCGTCTTGTAGCCAAGGGCGGCATGGAGATGCGCCTGATACGGCTGGAAAAGGGCTGGGAAGGCTGGGACTGCGGGGCCATGCTGGGCTATTTCGGCGAGAAGAAACAGCTGGCAGCCCTGCTGCCCGATTCGCCCTCCAGCTACAGACTGGTGACCAGGGGAAATATGGAGGGCGTGACCCTCACCTCTGAAATGGCCCAGAGTGTCTCAGGAGATGCCTTTCTTGCCTATCCGGGACTGCCGGACAAGAAAATGGGGAGGCTGGACCTCCTGCGCTTTGTGGCGCGCCATACCTGGCAGACGGACTGGAAAACCGTCATTTTGGCTGGTCTTTTCATGGGGATTATCCCTCTGCTTATGCCCATTGTCACAGAGACCATGTTTCAGGACCTCATTCCCATCCTGGATCGCAAGGGGCTGGCTACGGTGACCCAGGTAGTGCTTGTGGCAGGCTTTACCACGGCGGCTCTCGGCACCGTGCGCTCCCTGGCTGTACTGCGCCTGACAGCTATGGGTTCCCTGCGGGGGCAGGCGGCCCTTTTCGGGCGGCTGCTGAAGCTGCCGCCGGGCTTTTTCCGCCGCTTCCAGTCGGGGGAACTGGCGGAGAGGATGCAGGGGCTGGACAGGTCTGTCATGCTCCTTAGCAGCGAATCAGTGGGGGCACTGCTCTCCTTTGTCTGCTCCTTCTGGAGTCTGGGGCTGATGTGCTATTACAGCATGAAGCTTACGGGCATTGCCCTTTTGGTCTGGCTGGGTTACCTGGCCATTTCAATTTTCCTGCTCTACCGTCTGACTAGAGCCCAGCGGGATATGACCACAGCCAGCAACAAGACCTCCGGCATTCTGGCCCAAATCTTTGCGGGCCTGGCCAAGTTCCGCACCAAGGGTGCAGAGGAGCAGGCCTACCATCTCTGGGGTGGGCAGTTTGCCATTGAGCTGGGCCATAATATCCGGGCGCGCCGCCTGAAGAACTTCGGCACGGTCATAGCGGCTATGCAGCCCATGCTGCTGACACTTATCCTTTACTATTATGGCCTGATGGAACTGGCCACCTCCCAGAGCGGCGGCGGGGCTGCCGCCGAGGCGCTGGGTCTGGGAGCCAAGCCCATGACGGCTGCTACCTTCATCGCCTTCCAGGCCGCCTTCACTGCTTTCAACGCTTCTCTGGTGGCTGTCATGCCCATTTTGGAAAGCATGTCTGTCATCAAGCCCTACCTGGATAATCTCCTGCCCATTCTGGAAGAGGTGCCTGAGACCTCTGAGGAGCGTCAGGAAGCTGGTGTGCTCTCCGGGGCCATCGAGGTGAGGAACCTGACCTTCGGCTATCTGCCCGAGAGCAAGGTGCTGGATGACGTGAGCTTCCGCATTGCCGCGGGAGAACAGGTGGCTATCGTGGGGAAATCCGGCTGTGGCAAGTCCACCCTGATCCGCTTGCTGCTAGGGTTTGAGATGCCCCGGCAGGGAGCAGTCTACTATGACGGTCAGGACCTTTCAGAGCTTTCCCTGCCCTCGGTGCGTTCCCAGATGGGAGTGGTGCTGCAGAATGGGCAGCTCATGAGCGGCGACATCCTGCACAACATCATTGGCACTAATAACCTTACTCTGGATGATGCCTGGGAGGCGGCGGAAGCGGCAGGCATTGCCGAGGATATCCGCCAGATGCCCATGCAGATGAATACCATGGTCAGCGAAGGCAGCACGAATATTTCCGGGGGCCAGCGCCAGCGCATCCTGATTGCCAGGGCCCTGGCCTTGAAGCCTTCCATTATTATCTGCGACGAGGCCACCAGTGCCCTGGACAACCGCACCCAGGCTATTGTGACCAGGAGCTTGGACAAGCTCCAAGCCACCCGCATCATCGTGGCTCACCGCCTGTCCACCATCCGCCATGCGGACAGGATTATCGTGCTGGACAAAGGCCGCATTGCTGAAACCGGCAGTTTCCAGGAGCTGGTGGAAAAAGGCGGGCTCTTTGCTTCCTTCGTGAAGCGGCAGGTGGCCTGAGAACAGGAAGGGACAGCTGTGATGACTGATTTTGCAAGTATCTACAGCAAATATTACAAGCGAATATATAACTATCTCTACGGGCAGTTCCTTCATCGCGAGACCGCCGAGGATGTGGCGGGCAGTGTGTTTCTGGCGGCTATGGAAAATCTTGAACGCTGCGGGCCGGCAAAGGGGAAGGAAGCCCCCTGGCTCTTTGCCATGGCAAGAAATATGGCGGTGAACTACCGTCTAAAGGCGCAATGCCGCCATGAGATAACTGTCTGGGAGATGCATGAGCGGACGGGCGATGATGCCGCACAGGAGGAGGGAACCTTGGAAAGCCCTTCCTCCTGCCGTGCCTGCCGAATTCTCCAAAAACTGACGGCCGAGGAGCGGGAATTTCTCTCCCTGCGCTACGGCCTCGGCCTAACCAATGAGGAAATTGGGCGGCTCCTGGGAGCAAGCCCCAACGCCATCAGCAACAGGTACACCCGCTTGCTGGCCAAATGCCGTCGGATTGACGAGGAGAAGCGGACATAAAAATTTTTTTCGGAAGCGACATTTTCGAGGCAGCTATCTTGTCTATATAAGTAAGAGGCCGATTCTGAAGGTGTGGCGGAGGGAGGGGCGGTCGTGGAAGAATATGAGAAGGAAATGGACAGGCTCTTTCGGGAAACTGACTTCGCCGCCGAAAATCCCGGCTTGAAGGAGCATTTGTGGCAAAGGCTGCAGGAAAAGACGGTCCAGCGCCAACAGGAGCCTTGGAAAAACATTGATGAGGACAGGGAACTTTCGGATGAGGAGCTGACCCGCCTGGCGGCGGCAGGAAATTTTTCCATTGTAAAGAAACCTTAATTTATGTATTCGTTAGAGAAAGGAGTAGGAAAACAGTATGAAAAAGTTTGATCCGAATGTCCAGGGAACTTACGAGCAGATGAAGAAGGCTATGGCCTGCCAGAGTGTCGAGGAACTTCTGGAACTGGCGAAGGATGAGGGCTACGACATGACGAAGGAAGAGGCGGAGAAGTATTTCGCCCAGCTTTCCGAGATAGATCTGAGTCCGGAAGATCTGAAGCAGGTTGCCGGTGGCACTTTTCCTCCTGATCCCACCTCCCTAAAAGTAAGGAGGGACAGAAGCTGGTAAGCCGCACGAATCCAAGAGAATCTGTTGAAGCGCTTACAAGAAATCTGTGGCTGAAGAACAAAAGCGTAACGAGGGGATAAGTCCATGAAGATTTGTCTACGTCGCAGATTGTCAG
>NZ_FNWN01000056.1:0-11674 GCF_900108415.1 Selenomonas sp. KH1T6 | reverse complement strand
GACCAGTATATGGATATGGTCAGGACATGCCTCTGCTTCTAATAAATTTACCCCCTTCCAACGGCACAACTCCCTCAATATCTGCCCTATCTCGTACCTCTTCTGCCCAAAGAATACTTTCCTTCTGTACTTGGGCGCAAACACAATATGATATTTACAGTTCCATTTTGTATGTGATAGACTATGTACATCATGACTCTTAGTCATTGATTACCCTCCTGTGATTGATTTGTTGCAGTTGACGGACCGCAACGTTATCTTATCATGGGAGGGCTATTTATTACCTTTGAAGACTCATACCTAAAAGGCTATTGAACCCCCCGGTCTAACCGGGGGTTTTCTTTATACAAAAAAGAGGACACCCGTTAAGATGTCCTCTCATAAAAGGGATAGCCCTTATTATAACGCAATTGTTCAAATTTTGCCAAAGGCAAAATCTTCCAATCAGCGTTTCAATGAAGCAAACATGTTTGCTTCATTATTTCATCTGTGCAGCAACCTCTGCAGCGAAGTCCTCTTCCTTCTTCTCGATGCCCTCGCCCAGCTGGAAGCGGGTGAAAGCATTGACCTTCTCGCTGCCAAGCACGTCAGCAACGGTCTTGTCGGAATCCTTCACGAAAATCTGCTCGTTCAGGCAGACTTCCTTGTAGAACTTGTTGATGCGGCCCTCAACCATCTTGTCCACGATCTTCTCGGGCTTGCCCTCTTCCAGAGCCTGCTTGCGGAGCACTTCCTTCTCATGCTCGAGATCAGCAGCATCTACGCCGCTGCGGTCGATAGCGGTGGGGTTAGCAGCTGCAATCTGCATAGCCACATCGTGAGCCAGCTCCTCGCTGCCACCAGTGAGGTCAACCAGAACGCCAATCTTGCCGCCCATGTGGATGTAGGAAGCAACCTGGCCAGCGCTCTCATAGCGAGCGAAACGACGGAGGGAAATCTTCTCGCCGATGGTAGCAGTAGCCTCGATGAGCAGGTCGGAAACCTTCTTGCCCTCGATTTCGCTGTTGTTCAGGGCGTCAACATCGCCAGAAGCAATCTTGGCCTCCACGATGTGCTTGGCAACCTTGGCCACCAGAGCCTTGAACTGGTCGTTGCCAGCAGCGAAGTCGGTCTCGCAGTTGATCTCAACTACGCAGCCGCTCTTGGCATCCTCGGAAACATAAGCACCGACAGCACCCTCTGCAGCCACGCGGCCAGCCTTCTTCTCAGCCTTGGCAATGCCCTTCTCGCGCAGGAAGTCGATGGCCTTTGCCATGTCGCCGCCTACCTCAGTCAGAGCCTTCTTGCAGTCCATCATGCCTGCGCCGGTGGTCTCGCGCAGTTCCTTTACCATAGCAGCAGTAATTGCCATTTATATTTCCTCCTAAAACATTTGATTAACACATACAAGTGAGTGAGGGACGCAGGTACAGCATAAGCGGAACGTGTGAAATTTTTCCGCAGGAAAAATTTCAAGTGAAGCGTTGCTGTATCTGTGCCCCAAACGCCTTAGAATGACAAAAACGGGGCAAGGGATAACGTCCCTTACCCCGTCTTGGTTTAACTGTCAAATATCAAGCGATATTACTCAGCAGCCTGAGCCTCGCTGGCATCGGAGCCCTGACGGCCTTCCAGCACAGCGTCAGCCATCTTGGCAGTCAGCAGGCGCACGGCGCGGATAGCGTCGTCGTTGCCGGGGATGACATAATCGATCTCATCAGGATCGCAGTTGGTGTCAACGATAGCCACGATGGGGATGTTCAGCTTGCGAGCCTCAGCCACAGCGATGCGCTCCTTGCGGGGATCAACCACGAAGAGTGCGCCCGGCAGCTTGTTCATCTCTTTGATACCGCCGAGGTAAGTCTCCAGCTTGTTCATCTCATGACGGAGAACCTGGACTTCCTTCTTGGTGAGGACCTCAAAAGTGCCGTCCTCTTCCATAGCCTCCAGCTCCTTGAGGCGTGCAACACGCTTCTGGATGGTCTGGAAGTTGGTCATCATGCCGCCCAGCCAACGCTCGTTGACATAGAACTGGCCTGCACGCTCAGACTCCTCACGGATAGCTTCCTGAGCCTGCTTCTTCGTGCCCACGAAGAGCACGGACTTGCCTTCCTCTGCAACGCTGCGCAGGAAAGCATAAGCCTCATCGATCTTCTTCACGGTCTTCTGGAGATCAACGATGTAGATACCGTTGCGCTCGGTGAAGATGTAGCGGGCCATTTTCGGGTTCCAGCGACGAGTCTGATGACCGAAGTGGACACCTGCCTCGAGAAGCTGTTTCATAGAAATAACTGACATAGTGGTGCACCTCCTGTTTTGTACTTCTGCTGCCCTCATCCTCCGCGTCACCACGCTTTTACGCGGCACAGTACGGCTATCGGGCCAGCATGTTTATTTTTACACCGTGGAAAAGTATATCATAAGCCCTGGAAACTTGGCAATATGTTTTTTAATTTTTTTCGCTACCTTTTATCAAGTTCCGGCCAGCCCGTCCTGGCCTCGTCATATGCTTCCATATAGTGAGCCAGGTCATGCAGGAGCTTTTCCGGCTCCAGGGGCTTGGTCAGATGGCTGTTCATGCCGGCTGCCTTGGACTTCTCCGCATCCTCCCTGAAGGCATTGGCTGTCAGAGCCAGGATGGGCACTGCCCTGCTGTCCTTGCGGGGCATGGCACGTATGAGCTTGGCAGCCTGCAGCCCATCCATCACCGGCATGCGGATATCCATCAGGATAGCATCTATGCTGCCCAGATCCGAATCATTGAAAATCTCTATGCCGATCTGCCCATTCTCTGCCAGGATCACCGCCATGCCCTCATCCTCCAGCAGAGTCTTTGCCAGTTCCTGATTGAGAGCATTATCCTCACAGAGCAGCACCCGCCGCCCCTCAAAGAAGCCTTTGGGGATAACATCATCTCCTCTGCCCGGCACAGGAGCCATGACCTGCTCCATATAGAACTCCACCTTGAACTCCGTGCCCTCGCCTACCCTGCTGGACACGTTTATGCTGCCCCCCAGCATATCTACCAGCTGCTTGGCAATGGCCAGCCCCAGTCCCGTGCCCTGCACAGGCAGCCTGTGCTCCTGGACAAAGGGCTCGAACATCTTGGGCAGGAAAGAATCCTCCATGCCTATGCCCGTATCCTTGATGCTGACACGGCACTTCCGCCGCCCCCCCTGCCTTTCAGGCAGGCATTCGGCAGCAAAAGTCACCGTCCCTCCCACATGGGTGAACTTGACTGCATTGGAAAGGAGATTCAGGAAAACCTTGTTGAGCTTCAGGGCATCCACTTTCACCGTCCCCATCTCAGCCAGGCTTCCCTTCGTCTCAAAATGCACCCCTTTATTTTCCGCCATGGAGCTGATGGTGGTGAGCAAGGCATCGAACATGTTCTCTGCCTCGACGATTTCCGGTTCCAGCCGCAGCTTGCCAGCGGAAATCCTGGAAAGTTCCAAAGTATCATCAATCAGGCTTTGGAGCAGCTCCGCAGACTTGAGTATCTTCTGCAGGTAATTCTGCACCTTCTCCATATTGTTGGAAGCCGCCGCCAGCCGGGCAAAGCCCAGGATGCCGTTCAGAGGCGTGCGCATATCATGGCTCACATTGGAAAGAAAGGCTGTCTTGGCCCGGTTTGCCATTTCCGTGCGCTTGAGGGAGGCCAGCAGCCTGTCATTGAGCTCCACGATCTTCTGCTGCTGGCGGTACTCCTCGGTGACATCCTCAAAGCTGCCCACCAGCCCCACGATCTCTCCATTTTCAATCAGGGGGCTCTTGCTGGCAACGATATCACGCATTTCCCCGTGGCTCAGGCATTTGCCGCGTACCCTGTGAGTTGAATGGCCTGTCTCCAGCACCCAAAGCTCATCATTCTTGTAGGGACCGTCCTCCTCATGCCAACCCATATCCTCATCGGTTTTGCCTATGATGACGGACTCACTGGGAAAACCGTAATACTCCAGAAACGCCTTATTCGCCCCCAGGAACCTGCGGTCCTTATCCTTCCAGAAAATGCCAATCTGGGTAGTCTCCAGTATCTTGTCCAAAAGCAGGTTCATGTGTTTCTGCTCTGCCCGGCGCCGCTCATTCTGCTCATGCTCCTGGGCCACATCCATGAGACTGCTGTAAAAAAGCCTGCCTCCTTCTGGCAGATTCACCTGCACAGTATGACAGATAATCCAAGCATAAGTGCCATCAGGTCGAAGCATACGGAAACTCAGTCGCCACTGCTCTTCCCCATTATCCAAAGCCCTTTGGGTAGCCTGTCTGATCCGCTGGGTATCCTCAGGGTGTGTCACCAAATCCAGCGACTGAGACAAATAACGGCAAGCTGCCTCTTCCTCCAGCTTGAGGAAATCACAAAGCCCCTTGGAAACCTTCAGGCACTGTCTGCCCTCGTCCTCCTCATATGAATAAATGAATATCGGCACCGGCAATGCCGCCATGTTCTCCCATTCCATTGCCATCGTCCATCCCACCTCGTTCTTCTGTCAATGACTATATTCAAAGTCCATTATTCCAAATACTTCCCGATAGGCAAAATATTTCTCTTACTAGTATTCTGCCTCAACTGCCAAAATGCCTGCCAGCGCAAAAGAAAAAACGCACCTGCCAGACGACAGATGCGGTATGTATACAGAATTAAAGCAATTTGGTCACCAGGACAATCAAGGGCAAAGCAATCAAGGTTCTTTCGATGAAGATGAGGAAGAGCCGTTTCATATCCAGCCCCACCTCGCTCTTGACGATGATGCTGCCCACCTCCGTGAGGTAAATGATCTGCACCAGCGAAAGGGCAGCCACCACAAAACGGGTGGCATAAGGCAGGTCGGCACTGGTGATCAGAGCAGGGATGAACATGTCAATGAAGCCCACCAAAGTAGCAGGGGCAATCTGGAAAGCCCCCTCCACTCCCAACAGCTGCATATACATGCCCATGGGATAGGCCAGCCAGTGGAAGATGCTCGTTTCATTCACCAGGATTGAACCAATGGTGCCCCAGGCGACCACCACAGGGATAAGGTCAAAGATTATCCCCAGGGTCATGGCCGTGGCCTGTTCAAAAGCCTTCCTGAAGCTGAATTCATCAGCCCGCTCCAGTGCCGCCCTGAAAGCCCAGCGCAATAGCGTAGCCTCCGGCGGCACTTCCTCCGCCAGACGCTTCTCGCCCCGATAGTCATTGGGCACCGCAGCTAACGGAAACAGCCTGACCCCGATAACCGCCAAAAGGAGGCCAATGGCAGTGACGGAAGCGTAGAGCAGCAGGAAGTGGTCAGCCACCTTCAAAGTCTCCGCCACCACCAGGCAGAAGGGAATGGACACCAGTGAGAAATTGGTCATGATGCAGGCCGCTTCCCGACGACTGTAGAAGCCCCCCTGATATTGCCCCGCCGTAATGAGCACGGCAGTATTGGAAGACGAAAGCCAGGAGGCAATGAGATCCACGGAAGCCCGGCCGGGCACATGGAACAAGGGACGCACCAAAGGCTTCAGCAAGATGCCCACAAACTCCATGATTCCTGAGTCCGTCAGGAAGGGCAGGATGAAGCTCAAAGTCACAGCCAGGGCAATCAGGGTCTGCCCCAACCCCATCATGCTGCCGCCCACATCATCGCCAATAACCCACTCAGGGCCAAAGCCGAAGAACACTCCCAGGGCAATCACAGCCGCCGCCAGGCGGGTCAGAAGATAGACCTTGGAGACACAGGCAATTTCCCTGAGCAATTTATGCCAGCCACGCTCTGATGGCTTCATAAAAAGCCCACCCAAGGCCAGCAGCGCCGCCGCCACCACCAGGCACACCAGCAGCCAGGGCGCATTCGCCCCAATCCACTTGTCCAGCGAATCAGTCAGCACGCTCAAAGGGGTATTGAACCCCTCCCCGCCCCCCATGGGGCACAGGAACATGGCGAGGCCGAAAATGGAACAGCCAAAAAACTTCAGGCCGCTGCTCCGGCTATTCAGGCCGGAGGATGTCATCTCCTTCTCCATGCAAAAACTCCTCATCTTGTTTGTTATGGTTTTCTTCTATTTTGTCATAGTGTATATAGACACCCTTCCCATGATAGGAGGAGAACATCATTTTGTCAAGGATTTTTTGAATATTTATTGCCTGTCAATGAATATTTATCCAGACGACATCATAATTCCCAACTTTGTCATAATCGGCAATACATGATATAATCTCCCCTGGGAGGGATTGAATTTGACCAAAAAAAATTCTTCATATATAGAGAAATTAGCCGCTGATATTGCCAGGAAGGCCGTGCAGGATGCCGTCAGGACCATCACGGGCAAGACCAAGGAAGTGGAAGCTGCGCCTCAGGCTGTCGAAGATGCAGGCTCAACCGCCTCTGCTGAAGCGAAGAATGCCTATATCTTCTTCAACTGTGATGCCGAAAAAGCTCCTGCTTCCATGAACATAAGATTCAATGATGAAGCCTACATCGATTCTGTCTCCGGCAGGGAAGCCCTGCTGGCAAAAATCGAGACAGAACTGGCCGCTGGCAAAATCAAAGCCTCCGATATGGAAGCTATCAGAGACGCCATCCTGAACGGCACCCCCACTGATGCCAGCCCCCTGCTGGAGTATGGCTGCATCGAACTTTTGATAATGTCATGACTTCATATAAAAAGCGCCCCAAGCCGGGGCGTTTTTTCTATGCCTTGCAAAGTCTGATCATTTATCTTCCCGCTCCGGCCAGCACTGGCGAAGGTACTCACCCATGCGCTTCTCGGCACCATTCTCTGTAGGCCGGTAATAGCGGATGCCTGTCATTTCCCCGGGCAGGTATTGCTGCCTGGTGAAATGACCCGGGTAGTCGTGGGGATAGATATAGTCTATGCCATGACCCAGTTTGGCAGCACCCTTGTAGTGTGCATCCCTGAGATGCACAGGCACCTCGCCGCAATTTTTGCTGCGCACATCTGCCAAAGCACTGTCTATGCCCATGTAGGCAGCATTGCTCTTAGGAGCAGAGGCGATATAGGTCACGGCCTCGGCCAGGGGAATCCTGGCTTCCGGCATGCCCAGGAACTGCACAGCCTGGGCAGCGGAATTGGCCAGCACCAGGGCCATAGGGTCGGCATTGCCCACATCTTCAGCGGCACAGATAACCACCCGGCGGGCGATGAACTTCACATCCTCCCCTGCCGCCAGCATGCGGGCTAAGTAATGCAGGGCCGCATCCGGATCGCTGCCCCTCATGCTCTTGATGAAGGCAGACACTATATCGTAGTGATTGTCACCTTTCTTGTCATAGCGCTGCACCCGCTCCCCCACAATCTGCTCCAGCAGTCCTACGGTGAGGTCTCCCCCCTCCGGCAGCATGGCGGCGGCATTTTCCAAGAGGTTCAGGCACATGCGGGCATCGCCGCCTCCCAATTCCGCCAGGGCCAGCAGGACTTCATCAGAGGCCTTCAAAGCCTGCTCTCCCAGCCCTCTTTCCCTGTCCGTGAGCGCACGACGCAGGATAGCTTTCAGATGGCCGCCCTCCAGGGCCTGCAGGCGCACGATGCGCACCCTGGAAAGCAGGGCATGGTTCACCTCGAAAAAAGGATTTTCCGTGGTAGCGCCAATGAGCACCAGCCGTCCGTCCTCCACATAGGGCAGCAGCACATCCTGCTGGCTCTTGTTGAAGCGGTGTATCTCATCGATGAAGATGATGGTCCTCTTACTGTAATATTTTCTCTGCTCTTCCGCCTCTTTGACAATGGCACGTATGTCCTGTATCCCCGCCGCCACGGCATTCAGGCGATGGAAGCTGCTGCCTGTGAGGCTGGCTATCATTTGGGCCAGGGTGGTCTTGCCTGTGCCGGGAGGACCGTAGAGAATCAGGGAGGGAATCTGGTCCTTCTCAATCATCTGCCGCAGGAAGCGGCCCTTGCCCACTGCTTCCTCCTGGCCCACCAGCTCATCAAAATTCCTGGGCCGCATGCGCTGAGCCAGAGGCTCAAAACTCCTGGCCTCTCCCCCCGACATGGCTGCCGCAGAAAACAAGTCCATATTTTCCATGCCTGCCTCCTTATGACAGAAAAAGGGGCCTAATGCCCCTTTATTCTACAACTTAATGCCTGCCCATCTTGGAACGTCCTCCAAGGTTGGTGACGGTCTTGCCGGGCTTTGCCCTGCGGCTGCGGCCGTTGCGTCCCTTGTGGGAAGCCCCCTTGCGGTTGGCGTATTTGGAAAGAGGCTTTTTCTTCGGCTGCTGTGCCTCTCTCTGCTCCTTGATTTCCTTGAGGATCTTCTCCTGTTTTTCCTTATGGCTGCTGCGCTCTGAACGCTGCTTCCTGATGCGCTCCTTGATGCCTGTCTCAATGCGGCGCAGGAGCTCATACTGACGGGCATTCACGAAGGTAATGGCCTTGCCCTGCTGGCCTGCACGGCCCGTGCGGCCAATGCGGTGAATGTAGCTTTCCGTATCATGGGGAATATCGTAGCTCACCACATGGGTGACACCCTCGATATCCAGCCCCCGGGCAGCGATATCCGTGGCGCAGAGGATCTGCAGCTCTGCCTTGCGGAAACGCTTCAGCACCAGCGTGCGCTGCACCTGGGACAGGTCGCCATGGAGCTCATCCACCAGATAGCCCCGGGCTGCCAGAGCCATGGTCAGCTGATGGGCGCGGGCCTTGGTATGGCAGAAAACCATCATGAGGTAAGGCTGCTCCCCGTTGATGATCTCGCAGAGCTTGTCCACCTTGGTATCCTCGGTGGTGTCTATGATGACCTGCTCGATGGTCTCCAGCGTCACCTGCCCGCTCCTGATCTCTATGCGCTCAGGCGCCTTCATGTACTGGGCTGCCAGTGCCTTCACCCTGTCGGGCATGGTGGCGGAAAACAGCATGAACTGACGGTCGGAAGCAGAAGCCCTCAGCAGCACCTCCACATCCTCGATGAAGCCCAGCTTCATCATCTCGTCCGCCTCATCCAGCACCACTTTGTTCACCTTGGAAATATCGATGGTACCGCGGCGCAGATGGTCCAGCAGGCGCCCCGGGGTGCCGATGATGATCTGCGGATGGCGCCTGAGTTTCTGCTTCTGCCGCTCAATGTCCTGCCCGCCGTAAATCACCAGGGAGGAAATGCCGGCTGCCTCTCCAAGGAGGCCAGCCACCTTGGCAATCTGTATAGCCAGCTCCCTGGTGGGAGTGACAATCAAAGCCTGGGCCACTTCAGCCTGGGGCTTGATCTTTTCCATGATGGGCAAGAGAAAGGCCAGCGTCTTGCCCGTACCGGTCTGAGCCTTCACAATGCAGTCCCTGCCAGCCCGCACCACGGGAATGGCCCGCTCCTGCACAGGCGTAGCTTCCTTGATGCCCTGATAGCGCAAAGTCTCACAGATACTCTGAGATATGCCCAAATCTTTGAATTCCATTACGAAGAAAGCACCTCCGTACCTGTTTCCGTCACCAGGATTGTCTTTTCCCACTGGGCAGAGAGCTTGTGGTCCTTGGTGCGCACTGTCCAGCCATCGCCCTGGTCCACCACCACATGGTAGCTGCCCTCATTGATCATGGGCTCCACCGTCAACGTCATGCCCGGCACCAGCAGCATGCCCGTGCCTACCTGGCCCACATGGGGAACGAAGGGCTCCAGATGGAAGTCCTTGCCTACCCCATGGCCCCCCAGGTCAGTCACCACAGAGTAACCGTTCTTGTGGGCATGGGCGCCGCAGGCAGCCCCCACATCCCCCAGGAAATGCCAGGGCTTCACAGCTGCAATGCCCAATTCCATGCACTCTCTGGTCACACGCACCAGGCGCTCTGCCTCAGGACTTACCTCGCCAATCATGACCATGCGGGAAGCATCCGCATAGTAGCCGTTCAGGGTAGTGGTGATGTCGATATTGGCAATATCCCCTTCCTTGAGAATGGTCTTCTTGGAAGGAATGCCGTGGCATACCACATCATTGATGGAAATGCAGATGCTCTTGGGAAAGCCCTCATAGTCCAGGCAGGAAGGATAGCCGCCGGCATCCATGATGTAGTCATGGACAGCCTTGTCTATCTCATAGGTAGAAACACCGGGCTTGGCCATGCTCACCGCCAGGTCCAGGGCCCCGTCATTGATCACGCCGGCAGACCTGATAGCTTCAATATCTTCCTTATTATTGATGATTTTCTTGGGCGGGCGCACCTGACCCTTGAAAAAATCAAATTTTATCTCGTCAAGACGCTCATCAAACGCCTCATGGCACTTCTTGTACTTCTTGCCGCTGCCACACCAGCAAAGGTCATTTCTTGACATGAATCTCAATATCTCCTTTATCATTGACACGACTCTCCCGCGTCCCATGCAATACAGTATCCTATATTATACCCCAGCTGCCGTGCTTTTGCCAATGAAAAAATCTCTCAATGCCCATAAAATTTTCAGCATTCCTTGACACCCATAAACAGTTGTTATATATTTGTTTTTATGTGAACAACACAAAGGAAATATATCAAAGGAGTGTCTTCATTGAAAGCACTGTTCAAGCGGCTGCTTCTTGCCGCTATCCTGCTCCTGCTGCTGGCTGTACTGGCAGGAGCATACCAAATGCACAAGCACGCAGGCGGCGTGCCGGTGCTGAACTATCATCAGATCAACGACCGTGATGAAAATTCCCTGACCATACATACTGACCAGTTCGAGGCCGAGATGAAGTATCTGGCGGATAACGGCTATCACGCCATCACCCCGGCAGAAATGCTAGAGGCTTGGGACGAAGGCAAAGAGCTGCCGGAGAAGCCCGTCATCATCACCTTCGATGACGGCTATGCCGACAACTACAAGAACGCCTATCCCGTCCTGAAGAAGTACAACCTCAAAGGTACCATCTTCGTCATTTCTGACTACCTGGGTACCTACCCCAACTACCTCACCTGGGCCATGGCGCAGGAAATGCACGACAGCGGCATCATCGACATCGAAAGCCACACCCTGTCCCATGCCCAGCTTGACCAGCTGCCCTCCCGCGCAGAACTGGACAAGCAGCTGAAGGAATCGAAGCAGGCCATCGACTGGCATCTGAAAAAGGATGTGCGCTTCATCGCCTACCCCTGCGGTGCCTTCAACGAGGAGATTGAGGAAAGCTCCCTGGCCGCCGGCTACAAGGGCGCCTTCACTGTCCACTACGGCCTGGCAGAACCTGACCAGAACCGGCTGCAGCTTGACCGTGTGCCGGTCTTCGGCAGCAACTCCCACACCCTGCTGCGCTTCAAGTTGCGCCTGAGCTGCGCTCCTATCTTTGCTCCTTTGGACGAACTGCAAAGGAACCTGCGCGCTGACGGGCATGAGTTCCTGGCACGCCTGCTGCTGGTGCCTTGACTTCATAAGCAAAAATCCCTGCAAGCTTTTTGAACTGCTCCCCGTCAAGAGGACAATAAAAAAATATAAGAATTCTTTGGTCGGCAGATTCGTCTGCCGGCCTTTTTATGCGACTAAATACAAGGTGTGTTTCTCTATTGGTGTCAAGATACCAAGGTTACGTTGAACACGTTTGTGGTTGTAATAATGAATGTATGCTTCTATCGAATGTATAAGTTCACGCTGGCTGGTAAAACGTCTGCCATAGTACATCTCCCGCTTAAGTATGCCCCAAAATCCTTCCATGGGCCCGTTATCAATGCAGTGGGCTACACGAGACATGCTTTGCGTCATTCCCTGTTTTTCTAATTTGTGGTGAAATTTCCTGTTCGTATATTGAAATCCTCT
>NZ_FNWN01000058.1:0-10277 GCF_900108415.1 Selenomonas sp. KH1T6 | reverse complement strand
CTCTTCTGCTGTTGCTTTTTGCTTACATGGCATGAAAAATCCCCCTATGATGACAGTTTTATTTTTTACTGTCTCTCATAGGGGGAGCATATCACCCTCTATGAGGGGGCTTTTTTGTTCACAAAAAGTTCATAAATTGTTTCCTTTCTCTTTCTTGAGCTGTTCCCTGGATAATCTTAAAATATGAAGCAGGAAAATATGAAACAATAGTTGAAATTTATGGGAGGAAGAAATATGTGCAGGGAAGAGGCTGGGGATAAGTTCGTGTGGGACCTGGTCTGTCAAGGCAGGAAAGCCGAGCAGGAGGGGATGCCCTCGGCGGGATGTTATGCCGTGGCAATTTTTCAGTTGCGCAGTGGAGATAAAGAGGGGCTGGGAGCATTGGAAAAGCGCCTTGGCTATGGCAGCCGTGCGCAGGGCAGCTTTTGCAGCCGTCCCGTGCCTTGGAAGAATGGTTTTTTGCTGGTATTGGCAGGCACTGCTGCCCAGCAGGAGGGGTTCTGGCAGAAGTGGAGCCTTTGCCCCGAAAGCGAAAAGGCAGGGGTGGGCGTGGGCACCAGCTGCCGCCTGAGCCAGCTTTGGCAGAGCTTCGAGGAGGCCCGCCTGGCCGGTTCCTTCCAAGAGACTAATGGCAGGGAGGGGTTTGTGCAGAAGTTTTCCGGGCTGGGGGTGTTCCTGAGACTTTTCCGTCAGAGCTGGGAGGAAGCCCGGGCATTTGCAGATGAGCAGCTTGCACCGCTGCGGGCCCATGACAAGGCCTACCGCACTAATCTCCTGCCCACCCTTAAGGTGCTTTTCCGTCGGGATTTCAACTGGAAGGAATCAGCTGAGGAACTCTTTGTCCATGTGAACACCCTGCGGTACAGATATGAGAAAATCAAGGAAATCCTGAAATGTGAGCAGGGCTGCATGGATATGCGGGCCACCCTCTATGCGGCCGTCAGGGTGTCGGAAACCCTGGAAGCCCTGGAGGCTCCGGTTTTTGCACAGCCTTGCATGCGGGAAGGGGCTGAGACTCTCTATGCAGATCCGGCAGAAGCTTATGATTTCCAACTTCATGATGTTCGTGCTGCCTTTGGGCATTATCCTGCTGGCCGGGGGAATGTTGTACCTTTTGTACCAAGACGAGTATCTGGATCGTATGGGCAACAGGGAATCAGATAAGCTGGCAGCCCATCGGGTGGAAAGGCAGTTCAGGGAAATGGTGTCGGAGCTGCCGGCGGAAGGTTCCAGACAGGAACTGCGGGAAGGAATCATAGCCATTGCTCCCCAGGTGGAGGAGGAAGGCTACCACCTGATGGTACTGGACAGGCAGAGGGTGCCTGTCTTTTCCAATTGTACGGAACTGGATGAGCATCTGCTGGGGGAGGAGACCACTCCGGCTCTCTTTGTGGGGGAGTCCAGTGTCTACATTTTCCGTTCCAGCAATATCGTGAAATATATGTTTACCTATTCAGGCGATGACTACCATGCCATCGCCATTTTGTCGCGGGATTTAGGCGGCATCGAGGAGGATCTTAACAACATCACCTATATCTACCGCATACGGCTGATCCTGGCGGGAGTGCTGGTGTTCCTGCTGGCGGATTTCCTGCTGGCATATCAGCTGTCCAGGAAACTGCAGAATCATCTGCTGGCTCTGCAGGAAGCGGCCAAAGAGGTGAAGAAGGGCAACCTGGACATTTCCCTGCCCCGCCACAAGGAATTGGAGGAGGAAGTGGCCCAGGTCTATGAGGCCTTTGAGGAAATGTGCGGCAGGCTGGCCCGTTCCCGGGCGGAGCGGCTGCAGTATGAGGAAAGCCGGCGCAATATGCTGGCGGGGATTTCCCATGACCTGCGGACCCCCCTGACGGTGATCAGCGGCTATGTCCAGGCCCTGCTGGATGGAGTGGCTTCTACTAAAGAGCAGGAGCGGCGCTATCTGGAAAAGATCCATCACCGCACGGATTCCATGGTACAATTGGTGGAAAGGTTGTTCCTTTGCAGCCGCCTGGAAATGGGGGAATATCCCTTCAGCTTCGTGCAGACGGATTTTAGTCACTGGCTGGCACGAGCAGCGGAGAAATTGCAGAAGGAATTGGGAGAAGAGGGGGAGGTCAGGCTATCCCTGCCGGAGGGGGAGTGCCCTCTCCTGATGGATGGCACGGAGCTTTACCGGGTGCTGCAGAATCTTATGGGCAACGCCAGAAAATACGGCGGCAGGCCGCTGGTGTTCTCCTTGGTCCTTGAGAGGCAGGGGGATAAGCTGCGCCTTACTGCCCGGGACAATGGCAAGGGGGTAGCTGAGGAAAACCTGGAACGCATCTTCAAGGTGCTTTTCCGTGAGGAAGAGGCCCGTACCGACAGCGCCGTGAAGGGCAGCGGCCTGGGCCTCTCCATAGTCCGCTGGATAGTGGAAGCCCACGGCGGCAAGGCCTGGGCAGAGAATCGGGGAGGGCTGGCTATCGTGATGGATTTCCCTGTGAAAACGCGCAAGGAGAGTGAAAAGCTTGACTGAGAAGAAACGTGCGCTGATTGCCGAAGATGACGAGGACATAGCAGAGCTGGAGGCCAGCTATCTCTTGCTGGGGGGCATAGAGGCAGATATCGAGGGTCATGGCACGAAAGCCTTGGCAAGGGCGCTGGAGGGGGGCTACGACATCTTGCTCCTGGATGTGATGCTGCCGGGTACTACGGGCATGGAAATCTGCAGGCAGGTCAGGGAGAAGCAGGAAATCCCCATTCTGATGGTAACTGCCTGCAAGGAGGATGTGGACAAGATTCGCGGCCTGGGCATGGGGGCAGATGACTACATCGTGAAGCCTTTCAGTCCCAATGAATTATTGGCACGGGTGAAAGCTCACCTGGCGCGTTATGAAAGATTGAAGGGCTTTAGAAAGAGAGAAGCAGAGGCGCAGCAGGAACTGGTACATGGCAATTTGAGGTTATTGCCCAAGGAAATGCGGGCCTTTCTGGATGGCAGGGAAATATCCCTGCCTCCCCGGGAATTCCAGCTGCTGGAGTATTTCCTGGAACACCCCCATCAGGTTTTCTCCCGGGAGGAACTCTTTGAGGCCGTCTGGGGCCAGTCTGCCCAAGGGGACATCGCCACGGTAACGGTGCATATCAAGCGCCTGCGGGAGAAGATAGAGGAAAATGTGCAGGAACCCCGGCACATAGAGACAGTATGGGGTAAAGGTTATAGACTGCGTTCGTTATCTGCGTTATAATATAGGCACCGTACATTTGTTTTGACCAAAAGGAGGAGCAGCCCTATGGCTATGGTGCCGAAACTTAATACCATGCAGTTTGCGGAAGAGAAGCCCTTCAAGGTAGTGGCCCCTTTCGAGCCCATGGGTGACCAGCCCCAGGCCATTGCGGATCTGGCTGCCGGCATCGAGAACGGCCAGGAGGCCCAAGTGCTCTTGGGTGCCACGGGCACCGGCAAGACCTACACCATCGCCAAGGTCATAGAGAAGGTGCAGAAGCCCACTTTGGTCATCGCTCACAACAAGACGCTGGCAGCCCAGCTGGCCAGCGAGTTCAAGAGCTTTTTCCCGGAGAACTATGTGGGTTATTTCGTTAGCTACTATGATTACTATCAGCCGGAAGCCTATATTGCTTCGACTGATACATATATCGAGAAAGATTCATCTATCAACGACGAGATAGATGAACTGCGCCACTCTGCCACCTGCTCCCTGTTCGAGCGGCGGGATGTGATCATCGTGGCCTCCGTGTCCTGCATCTATGGCCTGGGCTCACCGGAAAGCTACCATGAGATGGTGCTGTCCCTGCACAAAGGGCAGGAAGTGGACAGGGACGATATACTTAGGAAACTGGTGAATATTCGTTACGAACGCAATGATATAGCTTTTGAACGCGGTCAGTTCCGGGTTCGCGGGGATGTCATTGAGGTTTTTCCTGCAGGCTACAACAATCGGGCTGTGCGCATCGAGATGTTCGGGGATGAAGTGGACAGGATGGTGGAGTTCGATGTGGTGACGGGAGAGGTTTACGGCGAACGCACCCATTCCATGATTTTCCCCGCTTCCCACTATGTCACTGAAGACGAGGAACTAAAGAGGGCTATGGCGGATATCCGGGCAGAGCTGGACGAGCAGCTGACAGAAATGCGGGGGCAGGGGAAGCTCTTGGAGGCCCAGCGGTTGGAGCAGCGCACCAACTACGACCTGGAAATGATGCAGGAAATGGGCTATTGCTCAGGCATCGAGAACTACTCCCGCCATCTGACAGGCCGCAAGGCGGGGGATGCTCCCTATACCTTGCTGGACTACTTCCCGGAGGATTTCCTCATTGTCATAGATGAGTCCCATGTGACCCTGCCCCAGGTACATGCTATGTACGCGGGAGACAGGAGCCGCAAAGTGTCGCTGGTGGAAAACGGCTTCCGTCTGCCTTCGGCCTTTGACAACCGGCCCCTGACCTTTGAGGAATTCTCTGCCCGCATCAACCAGATTATCTATGTTTCCGCTACACCAGGCAAGTATGAGCAGGAGCAGGCCCAGCAGACGGCACAGCAGATTATCCGCCCCACGGGGCTATTGGACCCGGAAATCGAAGTGCGGCCTCTGGAAGGGCAGATTGATGACCTGCTGGCAGAAATCAAGCTGCGCATAGAACGGGATGAGAGGGTGCTGGTCACTACCCTTACCAAGAAGATGGCGGAGAATCTCACGGATTATTTCAAGGAAATCGGCATCAAGGTGCGTTACCTGCACTCAGACATCGCTACCATCGAGAGGGCGGAGATCATCCATGACCTGCGGGCCGGGGAGTTCGATGTGCTGGTGGGCATCAACCTGCTGCGTGAAGGCCTGGATATGCCGGAGGTGTCCCTGATAGCCATTCTGGACGCAGACAAAGAAGGCTTCCTGCGCTCTGATACCTCACTGATCCAGATTATCGGCCGTGCGGCGAGAAATGCCAACGGCCGGGTCATCATGTACGCTGACAGGATCACGGACTCCATGCAGCGGGCCATAGAGGAGACAGAGCGCCGCCGGGAAATCCAGCAGGCCTACAACAAGGAGCACGGCATCGTGCCCAAGACCATCAAGAAACCCATCAAGCCCCTGATAGAAACCACCCTGGTGGCAGAAACCATGGCTTCCTATACCACAAATGGCGACAAGAAGCCCAAGAAGAAGCTCACCAAGAAGGATAAGGAAAATCTGGTGAAGACCCTGCTGAAGGAAATGCAGCAGGCTTCCCGGGCCATGGAATTCGAACGGGCCGCAGAGTTGCGGGATATGATACTGGAACTGGACGGCACCTTGCCCAAGAAAAACTAATGATAGAAGTCAAAAGCCTTGAAACTGGGAATGCACCCTGTTCCAGGGCTTTTAAATTCTTCTGCAGGATAATTTTAATAAAGTGTAGTATATAGACAGAGGACAAAAATTCTTGTATAATGTGTCTTGTTAACAAAATGACAAGTGAGGTTCTGGAGTGGTCATTTGTTTACGGTTGTTTCCAGAACCAGTTATTTAGGGGGAGAATTATGGCGCTAATTGTAAAGAAATTCGGCGGCAGCTCGGTAGCCACCACCGAAAAGATCATGAACGTGGCCAAGAGGGTGCTGAAGGAGAAGCAGCCCGGTGACAAGATTGTCATGGTGGTATCCGCCATGGGCAAGACTACCGATCAGCTGATAGAGCTGGCGAAGGGGATCAACAAAGAGCCTTACAAATATCCAAGGGAAATGGATATGCTCCTGACTACCGGTGAGCAGGTTTCCATTGCCCTTCTTTCCATGGCCTTCCAGAGCCTGGGACAGCCTGCTATTTCCCTGACGGGGCCCATGGTGGGCATGAAGACCAATTCTGTTTTCACCAAGGGGCGCATCATGGACATTACCCCGGAACGCGTCCATGAGGAGCTGGACAAGGGGCAGATTGTAGTGGTGGCGGGCTTCCAGGGCTGCAATGAGGTTGGCGACCCTGTGACTTTGGGTCGTGGCGGCTCTGATACTTCTGCTGTGGCGTTGGCAGGCGCCCTGAAGGCGGACAGCTGCGAGATTTTCACTGACGTGGATGGCGTATACTCTGCAGATCCCCGCATGGTGCCCAGTGCCCGCAAGATGAAGGAAATCACCTACGATGAGATGCTGGAGATGGCCCGCCTGGGGGCAGGTGTCATGCAGCCCCGCTCCGTGGAGATGGGCAAGCATTTCGGCATACCCATCCATGTTCGCTCTACGTTTACGGAAAGGCCTGGCACGATGATTAGGGAGGATTATACTATGGAAGATAAAGATTTTGTGGTCCGCGGTGTTGCTCATGATGACAAGGTAGCCAAGATTGCTGTGCTGGGCATCCCCAACACTCCTGGCATTGCCCATGAGATTTTCTCCGCTCTGGCTGCTGCCAATGTGGATGTGGACATGATCGTCCAGAGCATCCGCAATATCGAGAAGAATGTCACTGACATGGTGTTCACTGTGGCAGCAGACGACCTTTCCCAGGCCAAGCAGGTAGTGGATAAAGTGGCCGACAAGCTGAACGCCGTGGCTGTGCTTATCGAGGAGGACGTTGCCAAGGTTTCCATCGTGGGCGCAGGCATGCTGGGCAACCCCGGCATCGCTTCCCGCATGTTCGGGGCTATTTCCAAGGCTGGCGTCAACATTGATATCATCAGCACTTCCGAGATCTGCATCTCCTGCCTGGTGAAGGGTGATAAGCTCAAGGAGGCTGTGAACGCCATCCATGAGGAGTTCTTCCCCTCCAGGTAATAAGCATTTAGGGCCCCTTGCCTTTGCGGCAGGGGGCTTTTGTGACAGCTTCACAGTTTTTTTATTTGCAGGGCAAAAGAAATAATATTGTATACAGACAGCTGTATGGGTAGACAGGACGAAATGAAACAGTTATTATATACATGTGTCCAGGAAATGGCCTGGCAATGACGGAAAGGGGAACGAAAGCGATGACTATGAGTATGGCGGCCACCCACGCTGCTGAGAAGGAACTTCATGATGCAATTTTCGGTGCCAGCGAGGCTTGCCGCCTGGCTGCTTTGAAGCACGGCACTTATAAGGTGACCAATGCCACCATTGGCACCATGATGGACGATGAAGGCAAGTTTGCTACCCTGCCCACGGTGGAGAGGATTTACCGTGAGCTGAACATCGGCGATTATATGCGTTATGCTCCCATAGCCGGCCTGCCCGAGTACCTGGATGCGGTGGTGGACCTCACCTTCGCTGACCAGCGTCCCGAAGGTTACTTTGCTGCTGTGGCTACCCCCGGCGGCACCGGCGCCATCCGCCATACTGTGGCCAACTATGCCGAGCACGGTGACTATGTGCTGACCTCCGACTGGTTCTGGGGCACTTACAATGTCATCTGCAACGAGTGCGGTACGAAGCTGACCAATTTCAAGCTCTTTGACGAGAAGCTGAACTTCAATCTGGCAGACTTCACCAGCAAGGTGGACGAGCTCCTTTCCAGTCAGGACAGCCTGGTGGTCATTCTGAACACTCCTGCCCAGAACCCCACGGGCTTCAGCCTCACTGAGGAAGATTGGGATGGCGTGCTTGATGTGGCCAAGGGCCATGCTGCCAAGGGCAAGAAGATTATCCTGCTGGTGGATATCGCCTACATCGACTTTGCCGGGGAGAAAAACGAGACCCGCGCCTTCATGAAGAAGTTCGGCAGCCTGCCTGAGAACATCCTGGTGCTCACCGCTTTCTCCATGTCCAAGGGCTACACCGCCTATGGCCAGCGCACCGGCGCTCTGGTGGCTGTCTCTTCCTCCCAGGAAGTCATCACGGAGTTCAAGAACGTAACCAAGTATTCCGGCCGTGCCACCTGGTCCAACATCAACCGCGGCGCCATGACCCTGCTGGTACGTCTTCAGCAGGATAAGGCAGCCTATGCCCAGTTCGAAAAAGAGCGTGATGATTTCTATCAGCTCATCCGCAACAGGGCTGCTATCTTCACCAAGGAAGCCGAGGCCTGCGGCCTGCCGGCTCTCCCGTACAAGGGTGGCTTCTTCCTGGCTGTGCCCGCCAAAGACCCCAAGGCCGTCTGCGAGAAGCTCCACGACGACCTGGTCTTCGCTGTGCCTCTGAAGCTGGGTGTGCGCATCGCCGCCTGCTCTGTGGCTACGGAAAAGATGCCCGGCATTGCCGGGAAGGTGCTGAAGGCTTTGAACGCTGTAGAATAAAAAGCTCTGTGAAAAGCGCCTGAAGCTTTGAGGAACTGTTCATAAATAAATTTTAGATTTGACTTGTCTAAATCTCCATAGGCATCGTTGTCGTCAGTCGACATAGCACCGCTATGCCTCCTTCCTCCGCCTTGCCTATGAAGATTTATCCTGCGTCCTATCTTAAAATTTTTTTATTGCCAGTTCCTAAGGGATGATAATTTCAGCTTGATATAGATGGTGTGCATTTCCTTATGGGAGGGAAGTGCACACCATTTTTTCGTTTTCGTGAAAATTTGCGGTTGCTGAGAGTCCTAAATGGAGCTATAATTAAATATATATTAAATTAGATATATTGTATGAGAGAATTTAGGAGGAGGACATAGGACGCGATGTTTAAGTTCAATCAGAAGGACACGGAATACTTTGACCTCTTTGTTGAGAGTGCCCGCTACTTCTACAATGGTGCCCTGATGATGGATGAAGTCATGCTGGACTACAGCAAGGCCACGGACAAGGTGCGGGAAATCGTGGAGCTTGAGCATGAGGCTGACGCTGTCAATGACAAGATTATTGACAAGCTCAATACGACTTTCATCACTCCTATCGACCGGGAGGACATCTATGCCATCGCCAACGGGCTTGATGATGGGGTGGATATCCTGCAGGGGACTTTGCAGCGCATTGTCATGTACAAGGCTGGCAAGGCCATGAGCGGGGCGGTGTCCCTTACCAAGCTCATCATCGAAGCCACGGAGGAAATCATCAAGGCTCTCACCATGCTGAAGGACATTCGCAAGAATCAGGCCCAGATCCTGGATGCCACCCACAAGATTGCCAAGCTGGAAAGCGAGGGGGACAGGGTTTACCGCCATGAGGTGGCCTATCTCTTTGATAAAGAAAAAGATCCTATTGAGCTTATCAAGTGGAAGGATATTCTGGAGAATCTGGAGGATACACTGGATCACTGCGAAAAGATTGGGGATATGCTCAGGGGCGTGGTGATGAAGTATGCATGAGTTGCAGTATCTGATCTTCACCGTCATCGTGCTGGCCTTGCTTTTTGACTATATCAACGGCTTCCACGATACGGCCAATGCCATCGCCACCTCCGTATCCACCCGGGCTATCCATCCCAGCCATGCCATCATGATGGCGGCGGTGCTGAATTTTCTGGGTGCCATGTACTCCACAGGCGTGGCCAAGACCATCGGTGCGGATATCGTAAAGTCGGCCCAGCATGTGGATGAGCATATCATCATCGCGGCCCTGGCGGGAGCGGTCATCTGGAATATCATCACCTGGTGGCTGGCGGTGCCCTCCAGTTCCTCCCACGCTTTGGTGGGTGGCATCATCGGAGCGGTGCTGGTGTCCGTGGGGGCGGACGGGCTGAATTTTGCAGGCATAGGCAAGATTGTCCTGGCCCTCATAGGTTCGCCTATCCTGGGCATTGTCACGGGCTTTATCGTGATGATGGTGCTGTACAGGGTCTTTGGCAATGCCAGTCCCTCGAAAGTAAATCACAAGTTCAAGAAAATGCAGATAGCCGCTGCCGCCATGATGGCTTTTTCCCACGGTTCCAATGATGCTCAGAAGTCCATGGGTATCATCACTCTGGCCCTGCTGTCCGGCGGCTACATCGATGTCTTCGAGGTGCCTACATACGTCAAGGTGCTGGCAGCAACAGCCATGGCCTGCGGTACCGCCATGGGTGGCTGGCGCATCATCAAGACGGTGGGTGGCAAGATCTTCAAGCTGGAGCCTATCTCAGGCTTCGCAGCAGATCTCAACTCCTCCATCGTCATCTTCACTGCCACCCTCCTGCATCTGCCCGTCAGCACCACCCATGTGGTGTCCGGCTCCATCATGGGTGTAGGTACGGCCAAGCGTGTCAACGCCGTCCGCTGGGGTGTAGCCCAGCAGATGGTCATGGCCTGGGTCATGACCATACCCTGCACGGCCCTCATGGGAGCTGCAGCTTACCAGGTGGTCTGCATGGTATTCAAGTGAATATATTTTGTCCCTGCGCGAGAACATTGATATGCTCCCCCTATGAGAGACAGTAAAAAATAAAACTGTCATCATAGGGGGATTTTTCATGCCATGTAAGCAAAAAGCAACAGCAGAAGAGA
>NZ_FNWN01000060.1:0-9108 GCF_900108415.1 Selenomonas sp. KH1T6 | reverse complement strand
ATGGTTGGTATTAGTGACAAGGGCTTAAACCTCTTGTTTTAATAACAATTTTACATCACGATATGGAGTTTACACAGAATTTGGGACAGCCTCGTTTCCCGCGACTTTTAAGCTGTTCTTCTATCATAACCTTGACGTTACGTAATGCTATTGCATAGCCATTATCAAAACACTTTTTGTTTTTTTCTTTATCGCCAGGGTCATAACCATAACATAATTCCTCAATTCTTTCGTGACTATTTAACTTTTTCTCCACCATGACCTTAACATTGCGTAATGCTATCACATAGCCATCATCAAGCCCTTCTTGGTATCTATCATTGGCTCCACGGTCATAACCATCACTGAATCCTTCAAGGTATCCTTCGTTATACATTTCAGATTTCTTTATCATAATTTTGACTTCTGCTATTGCATTTCCTTTCATGCTCACCATTTTTTCCCCCCACATTTTTAATTACTTAGCTTGCTAAATTCCTTAATGTTGGCATTTTTTCATCAACCTCCTTGTTGTGAGGCATTTATATATATTAGTTTCTATCTCACTCTATCAGCAAATCTCTAAACTTTGTGAATTCCTTTTGGAAATATAGTTTGACCGTATCCACCGGCCCATTGCGATGTTTGGCAATGATAACCTCTGTGATGTTCTTCGCCTCAGTGTCCTTGTCATAGTAGTCTTCACGATAAAGAAACATGACAATATCCGCATCTTGCTCCAAAGAACCTGACTCACGCAAATCAGAAAGCATAGGACGTTTTACTTGGCGGCTTTCTACTGAACGGTTAAGCTGAGAAAGGGCTATAACTGGAACATCTAGCTCGCGAGCCAATGCTTTTAATGAACGAGAAATATCAGAAATCTCCTGATTACGATTATCACTATTTTTGGAACCACGCCCTTGCATCAACTGCAAATAGTCAATAAATATAACGGAAAGGCCATGCTCTGCCTTCAGGCGACGGGCTTTGGAGCGCATCTCCATTACCGTAATACCTGCTGTGTCTTCTATGTAGATAGGAGCATTGTTAAGTCGGTTGCTGGTTTCCACCAGACGCGTCCACTCGTCATCTTCCAACTGCCCTGTGCGAAGCCTTTGGGCATCAATGCCTCCCTCTGAGCATAGCACGCGCTGCATAAGCTGTTCCTTGCTCATTTCCAAAGAGAAGAACGCTACAGTACCCAAGTTGTGAAGTCCTATATAACTGGCCATGTTCAGCGTGAATGCGGTTTTACCCATGGAGGGACGAGCCGCCACTAGCACAAGGTCTGAGGACTGGAGACCACTGGTGATGTAATCAAGGTCTTTGAAACCTGTAGAAATGCCTGTAATATTTCCCTTTGATTCGTAGAGATTATTGATGCGTTCAAAGGTGCGAAGCAAAATGGCCTTCATAGGCTCAAAACCGTTGGTATTCTGCCCTGCCGCCACGGCAAGAATGCGCTTTTCTGCCTCGTCCATAATATTGGTCACATCGTCCGTGTCCTCATAGGCAGCAGCAGCAATGGCTGTAGCCGCATCTATAAGGTGGCGCAGCTCTGCCTTTTCCTTGACAATTTTGGCGTGATAGAAAATATTTGCCGCAGTAGGCACAGTATTGGCAATGTCTGTTACAAAACGTACACCACCTACCCTTTCCAAATGCCCTTCCTTGCGTAATTCTTCAGTAAGGGTGACAATATCCACCGCCTCTTCATTATCTGTCAGCTTTTGCATGGCCTTGTAGGCCACCTTGTGGGCTTCTCTATAAAAATCTTCCGGGTCCAGTATTTCCTGCACCTCAATAATAGCTTCCTTCTTGATGAGCATAGCTCCCAGGACAGCCTTTTCAGCTTCAATATTTTGGGGTGGCATGCGATTCTCTGCCATTTCGGCACTCCTCCTGCGTTTTATGATATACAGCTTTGACAAATGAGTATCCCTACTTAGAGTTTATCTCAAGGAAAAAGGGTATAGAGTGTTAAAATAGTGTGCTCTATCAGATTTGACCTATCAGAGAATTTTCCCTAACAATTGACATATCTTTGATTCTGCGATAAATTTTACCCATGAAAGCAAAAATTCAAACCACCATCAAAGAGCAAGGCAAGTCATACCAAGATACCCTCCGGGCTATCGAAGACAACCTACTTGCCACCTATGGCTGTCTGCTGCCCTCTGGGGAGGTAACAGTTCCCCTTGTCCTGCCATGGACGAAAGAGGGCGTTCTGGGCGAACTCAAGCGGCAGGGAAAGATACTGGCGTGGAAAATGGATAAGGACTACGAGGTCGGCAATAACCGCCGGTACCTTATCACGCTGGATGCAGACAGGATATGAAGACGGCGAAACGCCCCGACATACACCAATCTTTGTGTATGCCGGGGCGTTTGCTATCTGCTTCTATCTGTGCTGCTCTCCTTGGCAGCTTCCCTCTCCCTGTTCACATCCCCCACCGTCTTGATGGCGTACTGCCCATCCTTCTCCCACACAGCCATGGGAGCCTTGGTGTCCACCAGCTTCAGGACTTCTCTTTGAGTGGCTCCGTTATCCATGCAGAAAGCTATGGCCTTGCAGCAAGCAGCCTCGTGGTCATCTTTATCTGTCATGTTGGGGCTGTTGTAGGCGTTCCAGTAGACCTGCATGAACTGGTTGGTCATGTTTGATGAGGCGGTGCGGATGGTTACAGCTGTTTCGTACATGGCATCCAGCCGCTCTCTGGCCTCCTTCATCTTCGGCAGCAATTCCTTTGCTTTCTTGTGTACCTCATCAAAGCGGTTGCTGGAGGCCAGTGCCCCATTCACCGGGCAGGTGTTGGCCATATCTCCCAGAGCCTTACAGCTCATTTCCGCATCTTTGAGTACAAGGCGGTATCTGGCGTTTATGTCAGCGGATTTCTTATGCCAATAATCCTCTTCGATATAGAGAAAATCGTCGTTGTCAGCAATGACTGGGTAAGTATCAGTGCTAGGCTCGGTTTCATCATGGAAGCCGGGAGGGATTATCTCCACATCATCATAGCGTTCTGCAGCACTATTGTGGACAAAGTCCGTAGGCGAAGGCATTACGGTAAAGCTGGGCCATTCTTCCTTGGCTCTCATGCACTGCCAGAATCTTTCCTTGGACAACAGGGCATCCAAGCCCTTCTGGGGGAAGTTATCTGCTATTCGTTCCTGGGCATAAATCTCAAGCTGCTCCTGCAGCTCAGATTTGAACAAACCAAAATTACCTGTTTCAGTGCACACCTCTACCTCTATGACTTCCCTAAGGCCGAAGTCACTGTAAAATTCTTCGTATGGATAGCCTTTTACAGGTTCAGCATAGGCAGAATGTGCTCCTTTATCAGAGGGAACATAGCAGATGAACTTGATGTCGGGACGGTCTTCCTGCATGTTGTAACAGGCATCTATGTCTATACATACATCACCGGCATGAACCGTACCGAAGGATTCCTGCTGTTGCTTAGTTCCCCGTTCCATGTATCTGCAGAGGTTTTCAAAGTCATGCTCTGAAAACTCCGAGGTGTCTACATATATGAGCTTATCTCTCATGACATCTATCTTGTTGGCAAAGGAACTGCCCAAGGTGGTATAGCTGAGTATCACCGGTTCCCCAGCGGGGCAGTATTCATCCGGGCTGGAATACTCAATACTATCCCGAAGAGCAGGGTACTTCTTCAAATCCGCTTCCAGACTTTTGATGACATCTGCAAAGCTCCTGAGGCTTCTGTCCTGCTCCTGAATTTCTGCCAGAAAGCTCTCTACCTCATCTTGGTTCCTGCCTACTGATACCATGCCAGAGTTATGGCTGATGGAACTATTGACTAGGTATCTGGTAACCGGCCCTACCTCGTCCAGCCTCGGCATTTCATTAAGATGTGGCACCTCTTTACCATTGGCATCCACGTATTCCTGGGCTGCTTTTAACAAGTTCTTGCCCGGTATATCTACGGCTTCCTGCGGCAGAAGCATATTTCCAGCCAGCTCTCCCTGCCGGTAGTAAACGGTATAGTGCTCGCCGTCTTTGGGGCGTTCGATGTCAATGTCTGTTACTATTGTTCTCATGGTCGTTACCTCTTATCTCGCAGCAGCTTCTTCCTTGGAGGCTGAATGCTCCTTGCAAAAGTTTCCTGCCAGAACGTTATCCTTTAGTTTCTTGGTGTATTCCTGCTTGTCCCCTTCCAGCACAGTCATTCTGGGACTAAGCTTGAAAAGGGTGATGGTGGCCCGGTCAAGGTCGGTTTTGTCCACATAGCCGTTCTTCTCACAGCTTTTGTGGGCAACGGCTTCCAGAAAGGCTTCATCTGCCTTTTCCCAGCCCGCTTGGTCAGCGGAGCGGAGACTGGAAAGGCCGTATTTATGGGCGTTATCGAAGATAAACTTCTGGTAATCTTCCTCTACGGTGCCGGTGTTTTCCTTGCTCAGGGGGGACCCGGCGAAGTAGGCTTCGTTGAAGCTCTTCATATAGGCATCGTGCCTCTCCATCCCCATGGCCTCCCTGTCGGCAGCAATGGTTTCGGCTATCTTCACATTGGATACGGCTTTCATCAGCTCCATGTCCTTGAAGGGCTTCACATTGATTTCCTGAAAGCCAATGCTGTCCACATAGAAGTAACGCTCATTGACCTGCACCACATCGCTCATGGAAAGAGAGGGCATGACCTCCCCGGAAGGTCTGTCATCAGCGTTGTGCTTGGCATAGATATCTTCGAGGATAGAGGAAACATCATCATCCTTGGGACTGTAGGCCTCCTGCCATTTCTGCTCATATTTCTTGAAATCCATGGGATTGCTTTTGTCATGGGCACTCTGGGCATCCTTCCAGCTGTCAAAACGCCAATCGCTCCCCGCCGGCAGCTGGTGGATGGCCACATAAAGTTTGCTGGCGGCTTTTCCCGACGTGGGGGTGACGGCCTTGGGCTTTTCGTCCTCTGGTGCTTTGGCCGGGGGAGCTGGTGCTTTGGCTTCTTCGGCAGTTTTCTCAGGTTCGGCAGCTGCCGTTTCTTCCTGCTTTTCCTCTTCGGCCTTGTTCTGCAGCTTCTCCTTCATCAAATCCCGCACATAGTCCTCAAGGTAACGGGCAATCTTGGAGGCATCATTGGCAGCCTTGAAGATTTCTGTCTTGTCGTTCTTCAAGGCTTGGAGCCAGCTTTTCACATAGGCGGCGTGGTTCTGGGTGTTCATGGGGATGCCCAGGTCGGCAGACAGGAAGGTGGAGGCCAGCTCTGCCCGCAATTCTTCCTTGGCATAGGTGGAGGAACCGAACTGGGTGCTGCCCATGCCGATACGGTTCAGGCGGCTGCTATGGCCAGTCCAGTGCCCCAATTCATGCAGGGCTGTGGCGTAGTAGTCGGCAATCTCCGGGAAAGCCTCGACCTTGGGCAGATGGATTTCATCAGTGCTGGGACGGTAGAAGGCTTGGTCTGCCTGGTCATTGAAAATCTTGGCCCCAGAGTTTTTCAGCATGGCCTCGGCAATTTCAATCTGGTCATCATGGGTATAGCCTACGGCCTTGGGGACATACTCCGGGATAGGTTCATACCTTATGACCGGTTCCATCTTCGGCTCCATGATGGTATTGCCGTCCTTGTCCTTCCCCGGCACCAGTACGGGCTTGCCCTCCTTGTCATAGACCGGGGCATATTCCTGATTTCCCTGCTCATCCTTCACATAGGTCATGCCAAGGCAGCAGTCGGAGGCGTGGAAGACACGGTAGTATCTGTTTGTCCAATGCTTCTCATCCTCCGGCAGTTCATTGCCCTCAAGGTCTTTATCCGCATAGAAGCCCATGCGAATGAGGGTGGACTTGGCTCCCTTCTTAATGGAATAGCCCATGTCCTTGGCCTGTTTGAAGGTGAAGAAACGCGGGTCTTTGCTGTCCCCATGCTTCTTCATCACGATGGAAAGACGAAGGAGGTTGTCTTTGTAATACGGCCTCCCGGTCTTGCCGTTCATGGGCACGGCGGCAATGGCAGCTCCTACCTTGCTGTCCCAGCCCTGCTGCCAAGGGGTGGTTCCTTCTTCGATAGCCTTGATGATGTCATTGGTGACTTCCTGATAGTAATCCATCTTTTCCGTTGCCATGGGTCAGTCCTCCTTCTGCTGGGCGTGGTATGCTGCCATGATGTCCTTGGTGTACTGGGCTTCCGTGACCATCTTCTCTCCGTCCCAGATGTTCTTTTCAGAGGCCTCGGCGTAGTTTTCATCGGTGATGGCATCTTCTGCTTCCTCGGCGATGCCCTGTGCCTTGATTTCCTCTTCGGTCATGGTGTATATGCTGTCGCTCATGTGAATTGCTCCCTTCTATAGCTATGAATTATCTTGCTGCGGCTGCCTCGGCCTGAACGGCCTTGTATTCCGGTTTCTTCATTTCGGCCATAGCTTTGACCTTGACCTCGGACAGGAGATTTGTGATGCCCTCTTCCTTCTTCCCAGCCTTCACCAGAAAATCCACCAGCTGGCTCACGGCCTTGTCCCGATTTTCATCTTTAAGGAGACTGTTCAGGTCAAGGAGGTGGTTATCTGCCTTTTCCTCTGTCGGTTTCTCGCTCTGGCTGGGGGCACTCGTCCTGCCGTAGATGGCCTCCCTCTTTTCATTGATGGCCGCTGATTTTTCCATGAGCTTGTCCTTTTTCTCCTGCAAGCTCTGGAGGCCTTTGTCGAAGACCCGGGCAATCTTGCGGATGCCGCTGTCCACCACGCTGTAGGCCTTGTCCTTGGCAGCATTGCGGATACGCTTGGGTGTGTCAATCACATCCCGGTATACCTTGTGAACGGTACGGCGGGTGTGCTTGAAGAGCTTGCCATAGTTCCGTCCGGGCTGCTGGGCACGGTTGTAGATGATATTGGCTTCCTCCAAAAATTTGATGGCCACCGCCATGCTCTGGGCAAACTGCTCCGGGGAATAGCCCTGCACGGAAGAACGCATATCGGCCAGCTCCTGCCGGAGTTCCTGCATTTCCCGTAGCATATCCTGATTACGCCGCTCCACGGCAGTCAGCTGCTCCACGAGATAGTTGTTGGCGTTTTTCAATGCCGCAGTACTGTGATCTAAGGCCACAGCTCTGTCTTCCGTTGAGGCATTTTCCGACTGGTAGGTGCGGGAAAGATTGTCCAAGCTGTCGCACACTGCCTCATGCTTGGGCTGATACCCCTCCCAGATAGCAGGTTCTGGCCCGAAGCATTCTTCGGCAGTCCGGCAGTCTTCAATATGCTGTTTAAGCTCTTCGGCAGGGGCAGCAAGCTGCTCATAGGCCGCTGCCGGGGCAGCTTCCTTCACATCTTCCATATACCCTTCCATGGTGGCAACTAAGCTGGCAAAGTTCGCTTCATCCAGCTCCGGCTCTTCATTCTGGTACTCATTCATAGCGACATCCTCCTTTGGTGCCGTCTCGTGGTAGTCACGGCCAAATATTTCCTTGTAAGCGGTGTCAATGTCTCGCCCCTCCAATAGAGGCGAGGCTTTGGAGTATATGCAGTTTGTCCTGTACTCGCTTATCACGGCATTGTCTATTTCTTCCGTAAGTTCGTTGGCCATGTGGCCATCATCCAGCCAAGCCTGCATAGCTATCTTGGCCTCGTCCTTCGGCAAGCCATAGAACTGGCTGTCTTGCTTGAACCCCAGCCCCGGCGTGGAAGTGACGAAATCCATTACTTCTGCTTCGCTGGTAACAATATACTGGGAGCCATCCACGGCATCAATGGTGAAAACGTAATCCCCTGCAGCCGCTCCGGCAGTGGACACTTCCACGATATTATCGTCAATGAGTGCCCGCAGGTTCTCGGCAGTGACCGGGTTATCACAGATGGCTGTGATGCCCCCGGCACCATCCCTTGCAACATATAGCATCTTTATCGCCTCCTATGGGGGTATTGTAAATCTGATTAGAGGTTGGAAAACTATACAATGTTTTACCAAACGCAAAAAATCAGCAACAAGTATAGTTTTTCATGGTAGTATGGTATTGTGGTAAATACGATATGTCAGTAGGAGGAGAGATTCTTTTATGTGGTGCCCAACAAAACGTGGTAAAGAATTGTATGAAGAGCGTGACATACAATACCTGATGAATAATGTTGCTTGGGGAGATTCCTTCGCCATGGAAGCCATAGGACTTGACTATTTACGTAGAGTAGACCGAAAGGTGGATGATAATGTAGATTCATCGGATGATGATATAGACATTATGGATGGAATTTTCTTGGCTATATATTGGTTTGACAGGGCAATAGAAAGTGGCAAAATAAATACTAATTATTGGATAGGTGAAACTATTGATTTTGAAGCCCGTACTCGTGGAAGTTCTAGTGCATATTACAGACACTTCTTTTTGGAGCATCTGTCTAGATTTAAGGAAAGTTCTGTTTTCGAAAAGGTAATGGCGTCTAAAACTGGTTATTTGTATAAAATATTACAGGATGAAGGGATTTGCCATTTTGACAGTAAAATCTATTATTCTAAAGCGGTTAATGTTGGTGATTCCTCTGCCGCTTATCGCCTTGGAGAACTATATCTTTGGGATTGGTATAGAGATTACAAAAATCATCTTGCTTATCCATCTGATTACGTGAAACCTTGCACCAACGACCTATTGGAAGCAAAAAAATATTTAGATTATGCTGCTAAAAATGGTGAAGATGAAGCGTTTAACCTTATTTTTGAGGTAATACAGGGTATGTCAGAAGCGGCTAGATGATGATAAGGATTGACGAAAAACCCCGCACTGAAAGTACGGGGCTTTTCGTCAATATATTGTTTATCTGGCCACGAGGCTGTCCCAAATTCTGTGTAAACTCCATATCGTGATGTAAAATTGTTATTAAAACAAGAGGTTTAAGCCCTTGTCACTAATACCAACCATATTTCTCTCTGCACGTCAAGAAATCCTTGAACGTGCAGATTTTTTATTCCGGAAGCCTGTCTTCATAATAGACGGCCAGCTGGGCATGGATAATGCTCCAATCCTGGCGGCGGCCTGTCCATTTCTTCGTTATGTCCATCATGGCAAGGTAGAGCATTTTCAGCAAGCTGTCATCTGTCGGAAATACGGACTTGGATTTCGTCACCTTGCGGAGCTGGCGGTTGAAGCCTTCTATGGTATTGGTGGTATAGATAAGTCGCCTGAGTTC
>NZ_FNWN01000063.1:0-7617 GCF_900108415.1 Selenomonas sp. KH1T6 | reverse complement strand
CATCGTAAGTCGCAACTCTGACCCCTTTGCTGCAAATCTTGTCAGCATCACCAGAATCACGGCTGGCAATACCTGGAATGTACTGCCGGAAACAGCCGAACTTGAGGGAACAGTCCGCAGCCTGACCCCGGAAAACAGGCAACTCATAACAACAACTTGCCAAAAGCCCGCCTTATAGAGCCAGAGGGAACTTATCTCATCTGGATTGATTTCTCAGCCTATAATCTCCCAGATGAAGTACTTGATGATCTTATCATCAACAAAGGGAAAAAGGAGCCACACCATGGAAAGATATACATTTTCCCAAGCCAATTTGCTGATAATATAATAGTGGAACTGCTCCGAGCAGCCCCCCAATTTGCCATTCAGGATGTTAATTATTAACCTCCTGAACTGATTCTTTGATACTGTCTTTCTCTTTTCTCAGATATTCTAACATAATTCCCGCAAACTCAGGGTCAAACTGGCTTCCGCTGTTTCTGGCTATCTCATTGTACACCTTTTCCGTGGTAAGCCCCTTTCTATAGCTGCGGTTCGATGTCATGGCATCATAAGCATCAACAACAGCAATAATCCTGGCCGCACGTGGGATGTCGTTACCTGACAGCTTATCTGGATAGCCACGGCCATCAAACCTTTCATGATGATGCCGTGCCCCTATCATAAGTTCCGGGCTTATCCTGATGGGCTTCAACACCTCCGCGCCAATTACAGAATGAGACTTGATGATTGCATACTCCTCATCCGTAAGATTTCCCGGCTTGTTGATGATTTCCACTGGGATGCCAATTTTCCCGATATCATGGAGCAGACCCATGTAATAGATTTGCCGTACCTGTTTAGGGTCGTCCCCAAGCAAATAAGACAGTTGAGCTGAATACTCTGCCACCCTCTGGGAATGACCATGGGTATAGTGATCCTTGGCATCAATGGCTTGCGCCAGAGCCATGATCATTTCTTCAAAAAGCTGTTCCGCTTCTTCCTTGCGCTTATCTGCCAGCTTAGTCTGTCTCTCCACTTCATCTTGAAGGCTATGCTGCAAGTATGTATAGTTTAGGATATTCAGTACTCTCTGCCGCATCACAGCAACCGCTACAGGCTTGTGAATAAAATCAACAGCCCCTGCCTCCAATGCCTGCAATTCCAGACTGCCATCCTCTTCACCTGTAAGCATGAGAACAGGAATATCTTCTAAAGCGGTCATGCTCTTCATATGCTTCAGGAATTCCAACCCTGTCATTCCATGCATAAGGTAATCCAGCAGTATCAGTGCTGTCTCCCTACCAGACTTCAGGTATGACAAACCATCTTCACCGGAAATAACCGTATCCACATGAGCAAGATCATTTAAATTATTCTTGATAAGTCCCCGGATTACCTCATCGTCATCAATAACCAAGATATGAGGCTTTTTCTCCCCATATAGCGTTGCCTGCTTAAATTCCATAAGCCTCAGTTCCTCTCATGCATACCTCAATGCATCATTCCATCTGCGGGAGCAAGCAGCATATCCAAATACACTGTCAGTTGCCTGAGCTGCCTCCTCTCCTAAATTCAAATCCCCAATCTGAGATACAGCTGTTCGTCAATGACCCGCTGAGGCTTCTTCAGCACCGGGCTGTACCCCAGCTGGTCATCAAAGAATCTCATATTGTATGCACTTACAAAGGCCACCTCTGCAGCGTAGGGAATCATGGGATCACCTTCTGCATGGCAGTAGTCACGGTTGACATCCCAATCCAGCCAGGTCTCTCCCCGTTGGTAAGAAATGACCTTCCTGTCCCAATTGTAGCGAAACTTAAGCGTGATTATATCTCCCATGGTATATGGCCCACCAATATAGGTTTCGTGGCTTCGCCAATACTCATCAGAAAACGTCACTCCCACAACATTGATAGACAGCTGATACCTTGGCGGCGCATACTGCTCCACCTGCACCGATGACCTGTCTGCATAATAACCCACACCCATGCCGCCATCCACCAGCACCAGATTCCCGCTATCCAGCGTACCGGGATAATTGGCCAGTGCCGTTGCCACCATGGCAAGCAACAGGATCAGTGTAAACCATGCAATCCTCATACACCTTTTCATGACTATTCCTCCTCACTCATGCTACTTTTCTGCCGCTTTGAAATTGTAAACTGACCTCATTATGTCAATGACATCCCCTCATCATGCTAAATTAACGTATCTATTCTCTCCCAACAAGGCAAACACCTCCATGGGGATGTTAATTATTAACCTCCTGCCTCCTACGCCTTATGACCGCCAACCTGGCCATTCCGCTCAATACTTCCTGCGAGCAGCAGGCAACGCCCGCACTCTGAATTTTGCCAGCAATCTCTCGGCAGCATTGTTCTTCGCTTTTCTAGGGCAGATTGACTATGCATACGCCCTCCCCATGGGTGCTGCTATGATTCTCGGTGCCTACTGTGGCGCCCGCATGGCGCTAACCAGGGGAGTAGGCTATGTAAAGCCACTTTTTATCGGGGTGACTGCCATCCTAATAGGGAAGCTGATTTATCAGCTGATTTGACAAACTCATCGCTTGCGGGAAACTTATCTCTAATAGATATTTCGTTTAATAATTCTAAACCACAAAGGCCCCCGCTTCTTCAGCGGGAGCCGATTCAGGATATAATGGGTCTCAGTTTCATTGGCAATTTAGTCAATCCAAATATTTATTGAGAACATATCCTAAATTACCCCTATAATTGACGTACCAAAAATCGTTGGTCGAGTTTTTGACAAATATAACATATGCTCCAAGCGGTATGCGCGCTATTGTATCGCTGTCTGTAGAAGGAGCAGCCCTTAGACTGATCCATTCTTCACACCGTGCAACTTTATATATTGTGGCACGATGCGAAAGATACATCCATAAAGCATATCCTTCAATCCCCTTATAGCTCACATGCGCGAATTCCGGGTTATCATAGTCATCTATGTGGCGCACTAATTGTCCCAGGGGAATCTGTGCCAGCACCTCTCCTTCCATCATTGACGGCACAGAACGCAAACTTATCCACTCTTCACATCCCACAACATGCAGATTTCCTTCCTGGTTATCTATAATTTCCATGGCGCTTGCAGAAGAAGTCATCAATATCGCCGCAGACATAACCAGAGCAGTTTTCCTCAGAATATCTTTCACTGAAAGCATATTGCAATCCCCCCTCTCGATATGACAAGCCAATACTTGTCAAACAATTCCAATTATTCTTATGGTATCATTTCATCATTCCATTGTCAAGAAATCAATCCATGAATAGCAGGATAATCCTCTCACCCTGCCGAAGTCCTTGAAAAAAAGAAACAAGAAGCCCTCGTAAAAACCACGGAGGAGTGAACAGTGGTATGAACAATGTAACCAAAAACATTACCTTTGATTCGGACAGGGTCTACCGTTGGATCTATGAGCTGAACCTTTACAAAAATCCTACCATCCTCTTCCTGATTTGGAAGATTTCTGGTTTTGTCCTGCTGGGCATATGGCTTTTCATGGTAATGCTGGAAATAATTGACGATAATCTATCCCTGGACACACTCATGGATATCACAAGTGTATTCCTGCTCTTAGCCCTGGGCTTTGGACTGCTGTGCCTGATTGGATACCTGCTTTACGCCCTGATGATGGGTGGCAAGTACTGCGTGCTCTTTGAAATGGATGACAGGGGCGTCCATCACATCCAGATGGAGTCCCAGATCAAGAAGGTTGAAGCCATCAGTATTTTGACCAGGCTGGTGGGAGCCATGGCTGGACGCCCCGGTGCAGTAGGTACAGGTATGCTGGCTGGTGCCCGCACCAGTATGTACACTGCCTTTGCCGATGTCAGGAGCGTGGAGTCCTGCCCTGGCAGTGATCTCATCAAGGTCAATGAGCTGCTTAACAAGAATCAGGTTTATGCGGAAAAAGAAGATTTTGATTTCGTGCTTAACTTCATCCTCGCCCATACCAAGACATAATATACTTTCTTTACCACAATTGACAGGGAGAATCTACTATGAAAAAGATTTGCCTGCTTACCTTCCTGCTCCTTTAATTTTTTTCTAAACAGACAGCCCCTTGCGCTTCGCAGCCTGTTCAATAAGTGCTCGACCTTCTTCCAGTGCTGCAGGGAGATATTCCTCCTCCCATTCACGCCCCGCCTTTTCCATCCTCTTGATTTCAGTCCAATCTGTAACAGGCTGACCATCCTTATCCACTATTGGTTCATGGAAAACATGCGGGTGCCGCCTGATCATCTTTTCATTGGCAGCGCGAGCCACATCTTGCAAATCAAACAGCCCTTCTTTTTCGGCCAGATTGGCATGGAAAATCACTTGGAGCAACAGATCCCCCAGCTCTTCCTTCAGGTTTTCTGCCTTCCCTGTTTCCGCAAGGATATTGATACCTGCCAACACTTCACAGGCTTCCTCAATACAACCGGCCTTTATACTTTCATGGGTCTGAACCTTATCCCATGGGCATCCCTCATCTGATTGGAGCTTGCGGACGATGTCCTGCAAGCGCTTTACTTCATCCCGGCTCATAGTCAAATTCTCCTCTGAATATATTTGCACAACTACTTGCAAATCCTGGCCAGCAACCCATGCGGCAACAGGGATGCCACGATACGATGCAAACTGCTCACCGGGTCAGGTGTACATACCACCTTGCCTCTCCTGGCTGCCAGCAGAGACTTCTGCACTACCCTGTCCACAGTTGTAGCGCCAGGCATGTCAAAGTAGGCACCACGCTTGTCTGTTTCCCGGGCCTTAGCCACAAATTCCGTATCCTTGATCCAGAAGGGGCATACTGCTGTGACCATTATCCCCAAGTCCTTAAGTTCCACACTAAGCGACCGGCTATACGACAGCAGGAAAGCCTTGCTGGCAGCATATACAGCTAAATTAGGGATAGGCTGGAATGCAGAACAGGAAACAATCTGCAAAATATGGCTCCCGCTTGCCATGTAAGGAACGCACATCTCTGTCAAAGCCAAAGCTGCCCGGCAGTTGAGGTCCACCATCTGCTGGAGTTTTTCCCTGGGACACTCCCGGCTGAGGCCAATGCAGCCAAAACCTGCAGCATTTATCAGATACGATATCTGAACCTTACTGCCCTCTGCCGACAAAGTTCGTCCCAAATCCTCCAAATCCTCTTTATCCGTCAGGTCTAACGACAGACACCTGCAAGCGGTGCCCAGACTGTCTGCCAGTGACACAAGCTTGTCCTCCCGCCTGGCTATAAGCCATATCTCAGACAGCCCCTCCTCGTCAAGCTGCCGGGCATATCCCGCCCCCAAACCGCTGGAAGCGCCGGTAATAATAGCAATCTGCTTCGTGTTCATAAAATGTGCCATACCTTCCTTGTCAAAAACTGATTATCAAGGCTTCCAATCCCACCATCATTACAATCCCATCAAAAACGGCAGGTTTACCTCCCCTGCCGTTCCGCTTATTCAAATAACAACGCCGCTATTATGTGACCTAATCCATCACTTCTTCAACTGCCCGCAAAAGAAATCCGCCACTGCCTTAGCTGCCCCTTTGGTATCCTTGGAGAACCCGTGGTCTTCACCTTCCACTAACTTCACCTGTCCGTTAAAGTAGATTCTCTGATACCTCAGGCTGTAGGTATATGGCACCACAATATCCCCGGTACCATGAATCATAAAAGCCGGCCCCTGATACTGCGATGCCGTTTCGTATATAGGCAGATTCCTGGCTGTCCGTACATAATCAGCTCCCAGTTTCAGGCCCTTGAAAATATCAATAGCAGCAGGAGGATTCAGTGAATCATAGTGTTTATCGAAGATTTGGCCACGGATAGCATCCTCCCTCAGCACTGCTGCCGGTGCCATGAGAGCTATACTCTTCACCTTGGCCGTCCCCAGTATACCAGCAGTCATGCTGGTAACTACGCCTCCCTGGGAATGACCAGCCATAGATACGGAAGTCACACCAGGCAGTTTACTGGCATACTCGTATACATGCTTGGCATCCTCAATCTCATTAGGCACCGTCATATCCTGGAAACGGCCTTCGCTTTTGCCGTGACCATTGAAATCAAAGCGCAGAGAGGCAATTCCATCTTTCTCCAGATCATCAGCCAGAGTAGTCAACAAAGCCTCATCTTTGTTGCCAGTGAAACCGTGCATGATAATCACCAGGGGGTACTCCTTATATCCCTCTGGTGTCTGGAGCGTTGCAGAGAGCTTGCCATGATCGCCATCAATGGTTATGTCCCGGCTCTGCGCCATCCCAGTACTAACCCCACAGCCCATAATTCCCATGGCCATCAGTCCGGCCACAGCTATTTTCTTAAACATGGATTTTTTCATACCGCGCTTCCTCCTGTCATCTGTTCTTCTATTTCTTATGATATACCCTGTATCTCCCTATTTCAACCATCTGACCTTATCCCTGACTCACATTACAAGGAGTACATTCATGTTTTCAATATATTATTTCATTTAGTTTTCATAAGCAACCATCTTGTTTTCATTTACTCCTGCTATGCTTCATATTGTTCGCAGCACTTGATAACACAAGACTGGAGGGAACAAGATTATGAATCAGATGAGAAAAATAAGCAAGCATATATCCAGCAATTTCATGTACGGCATAAATCTGCGACACTTCCGCAATTCCCTTACCATGCTCACGGCGATAATGGTGATAACCACGGCTGTCCTGGCTCAGAGCCTGATTGCTGAAGCACAGGCTGCCGAACCAAAGATTACACGTGATGTACGGGCATTAGAGCAAAACGGATCCTACCTTGCCGGCCTCAGTCATCGCATCAAGGAAGAAGACAGTCTCATGCATAAAATTTTGACAGATGCAATGAAGGACGGCGTAGATTTGAAACAGGCAGCTGACAGCATCAGTGACGTGCTGCGCTATACACTGGTCATAAAGGAAGAAGATTACAGCCGCCGGGTACCGGAGGCCATGGAAAAGCTTGTGAATAGCAACTATAGGGTGTTGAAGTTCCGCAATGCATGGGGCGGCAAGTTTTATCAGGGCATAAATGTACAGCTTTTGGACCCATCCGAGATCAAGACAGAATTGCAGTTCCATACCCCCAATTCTTACGCCATCAAGCAAGCCTCCCATGAAGTATATGAGATCCGCCGCAACCCGGCTTCCACTCCGGCAGAGGCAGCCGAAGCCACGGCCAAGAGCATTGCTTTCAACGATATGGTAAATGTACCATCAGGCGCCAAAGACATTTCCTGGAATCATGGCTGACCATTATGCCACAAAGAAGGCTATTCCATGGAGGTCAATGACATACTGGCGAGGCTGTCCCAAATTCTGTGTAAACTCCATATCGTGATGTAAAATTGTTATTAAAACAAGAGGTTTAAGCCCTTGTCACTAATACCAACCATATTTCTCTCTGCACGTCAAGAAATCCTTGAACGTGCAGATTTTTTATTCCGGAAGCCTGTCTTCATAATAGACGGCCAGCTGGGCATGGATAATGCTCCAATCCTGGCGGCGGCCTGTCCATTTCTTCGTTATGTCCATCATGGCAAGGTAGAGCATTTTCAGCAAGCTGTCATCTGTCGGAAATACGGACTTGGATTTCGTCACCTTGCGGAGCTGGCGGTTGAAGCCTTC
>NZ_FNWN01000064.1:0-7321 GCF_900108415.1 Selenomonas sp. KH1T6 | reverse complement strand
TGGCTTGGGCACGGCCTGAAAGACTTTTTCCTGTCCCTTGAGCACGGGATAGGCGGCGGGCTTCAGGGTCAGCACAGGGAATTTGCTCTCGGTGAGGGCCAGATAGTCGGTGGCCACGAATCTCTGGATGAGCAGCTTGATATCTGCCAGTTTCCTTTCCTTCATCAGGCCGAAGGTGGAGAGCTGGTCAAAGCGCAGCTCGTGGACCTTCTTGTCCTGGGAGCCTTTCAGCACCTGGGCTACCAGGTTGAGGCCGAAGCGCTCCTTCATGCGGTAGACGCAGGAAAAGACCTTCTGGGCATCGAGGGTCACGTCGATTTTCTCCAGGCCCGCCTTGCAGTTCCCGCAGTTGTCGCAGGTCACCTCGCCGCTTCTATCTCCGAAGTAGCTGATGATGAAATGGCGCAGGCACTCGGGGGTATGGCAGTAGTCTACCGCCAGCCCCCGTGGGCATGATGGCCAGGGTATCTGCTCCCGACAGCAGGCTCTCCACCACCGGCCGCTGGGCCGGACGGAAGTCCGGGTAGCCATAGTACTTGCGCAGCAGAGTCTGGGCCTCGGCTATATATGGATTGTCCATGAAAACACCTATTTCTGTAAATTTGATTCGAAAATGATCGGTATTACCATTCTACCATAGATTGAGGGGGATGATTGGAAACCTACGGGAAAAACTCAATCAAAATGATAGTTTTATATCACTAAACAAAATAAAATCTGAAAAAGTAGTTGCAAATGATATGTTGCCGTGCTATAATGACTTCAGAAATGAAAGATATATAACATTTAGATATAAGGAGTGATGATGGTGAGCTTTCAATATCGCCAGGAAGCAGTTTGGATTGGTATTGATGTAGGCACCACTGGTGTCCGTGCCATTGCCTATGACATCACGGGCAAAAAGGCGGCTGGTGCAGAGGCTTTTTATCCTCTGCTGACACCCCATCCGGACTGGGCGGAAGAGAATCCAGAGCAGATCTTCGCTGCAGTCAAGGAGGTGGTGGGCAAGGCCGCTGCTGACCTCAGATACAAGAGCCGCCAGCTGGCAGGACTTTCCCTGAGCACTGTCATGCACAGCTTTGCGGGGCTGGACGAGCATTATCGCCCCTTGATGGATATGCAGACCTGGGCAGACAGCCGCAGTGCAGGCATCGTGCGGGAGATGAAGGAGGACGAGGGACTTTGTCGCCGCTTCTACGAGAAGACAGGCTGCCCCATCCACGCTTCCTATCCCCTGGCCAAGATTCTCTGGCTGAAGAAGAATCACCCGGATATGTTCAGCCAGATGAAATACGTGGGCTCCTTGAAGGACTACCTCTTCTACGGACTCACGGGCAAGTGGCTCATAGACAAGTCGGCGGCCAGCACCAGCGGCCTTTACAATGAAAAGCAAGGCGTTTGGGATGAGGAAATCCTCTCCTATGCGGGCTTGAAAAAGGAGCAGCTGCCGGAGGTGGTATCCACTACCCACCTGGAGAAACTGCAGGAGAGCGCTGCCTCGGAGATGGGGCTGCCTGCAGGCCTGCCAGTGGTCATCGGCGCCACAGACGGAGTGCTGGTGAATGTGGGCATCGGGGCGGTGGAGCCAGGGCAGCTCAGCGCCACCATCGGTACCAGCGGTGCCCTTAGGATGCTCACCCGGGAGCCCCTCACCGACGGGAAGATGCGTACCTGGTGCTACAACCTGACAGACGATATGTGGGTAGCGGGAGGCGCTATCAACAACGGGGGCATGATCCTGCGCTGGGTGAAGGACAAGGTCTGCCACTACACGCCTCATCATCTGGAAAACCTTGATGTGGATGGGTATGACCTTATGACCATGAAGGCCGCCCATGTGGCGGCAGGCTCTGACGGCCTGGTCATGCTGCCCTGCTTCACCGGGGAGCGGGCACCTTATTGGAATTCGGAGCTGCGGGGCATGTTCTTCGGCCTCTCACTCAATCATAGCCGTTCACACATGATAAGGGCCTGCCTGGAGGGCATTTCCTACAGCATGAACGCAGTGATGCTGGCCCTGCGGGATTTCGGGGAAATCAGGGACATCCGGGTCAGCGGCAGCTTCACTAAGTCGGCGCTCTGGCTGCAGATCCTTGCCAGCGTGCTGAATGAGGAACTGATTCTGCCGGACAACAGCGAGGGGGCGGCCTTCGGGGCGGCGGTGCTGGGCTTCATTGCCAGCGGCGAGCTCTCCGGCATCGGGGCCACCAGGGAACTGGTGAAGCCAAAGCGCATCATAACTCCTGACCCTGAAGAGGCCAAGGTTTATAAGGAACTTTACCAGATATTTGATAGCCTGTACTGGAAACTGCAGCCGGAGCTTTCCGCTATTGCCGCATTCCAGAAGGCTCATGCATAGGGAGGCATCATGATGGAGAAGAAAATGGATATCGGCATGGTGGGCATGGCCGTCATGGGCAGCAACCTGGCCCTGAATATGGCTGATCACGGCTTTGAGGTGGCTTGCTACAACTACACGCCAGACCTGACGGAAAAGGTGCTGAAGGAGCATCCCCATGAGCGCATGCACGGCTTCTTCGACTTGCAGGAATTTGTGGACTCCCTGCAAAAGCCCCGCCGCATCATGTTCATGATCATGGCCGGGACCCCGGTGGATTCCATGCTTGAGAAGCTGGTGCCCTTGCTGGAGCCTGGGGACATGATCCTGGACGGAGGCAACTCTTTCTTTGAGGATACCCGCCGCCGCCATGACCTGCTGCAGGAGAAAGGCCTCCATTACTTCGGTGTAGGCATTTCCGGCGGGGAGAAGGGGGCCCGCCGTGGGCCATGCATCATGCCCGGCGGGGACAAGGCTGCCTATGAATATGTGCGCCCCATCTATGAGGCCATCGCTGCCAGGGCAGGGGAAGAGCCCTGCTGCGCCTACATGGGCACTGACGGTGCGGGGCACTATGTGAAGATGGTGCACAACGGCATCGAGTATGCAGATATGCAGCTGATTGCTGAGGCCTACCTTTTGCTGAAATATGCCGGAGGCTATAACAACCGCGAGATTGGCGAGATTTTCCACCAATGGAACCAAGGGGAGCTCAAGAGCTTTCTCATCGGCATCACGGCAGATATCTTCATGGAGGCTGACGAGGCAGGCGGGGAGCTCCTGGACAAGATTGTGGACAGCGCCGGCCAGAAGGGCACGGGGCGCTGGACCAGCATAGAGGCCCTGCGGCAGGGGGTGAACACCTCACTTATCACCGCTGCCTGCAATGCCCGGGTCATGTCCAACTTGCTGGAGGAAAGGGAGGAACTGGCTCCTCTGGTGCAGGCAGAGAGAAAGGCAGAGCCTGCCGAAGGATTCGTGGAAATGGTGCGCAAGAGCCTCTACCTGGGCAAGATTGCGGCCTACGCCCAGGGCTTTGCCCTCTACAGCTCCGCTTCGGAACACTTCGGCTGGCAGCTGGATTTGGGGCGGATTGCCGCCATCTTCCGCTCCGGCTGCATCATCCAGGCAGAGTTTTTGGACAGGATCACGGAGGCCTATGGGGAACAGCCGGGGCTGAAGAATCTCCTGCAGGACAAGTTCTTTGCGGGGAAGGTCAGGGAAAATCTCGCCTCCCTGCGGCAGGCAGCTGCCCAGGCCATGCTGGCTGGCATTCCCATTCCGGCCCTGGCCTGTGCGGTTGAGTACCTGGACGCACTGGGGGGCAGGCATCTGGGAGCCAACCTCATCCAGGCACAGCGGGACTGCTTCGGCGCCCACACCTACAGGCGCACTGACTGGGAGGGCAGCTTCCACCACGAATGGCAGAAGCATTTTTGAGTTCATCATCTGATTGGAGACAATAGGAGGGCTTGTTTATGCCGCTTATAATTTTGGCAGTTGGTATACTCTTTCTCTTTTTCCTGATTGTGAAAGTAAGGCTCAATAGTTTCCTCTCCCTGCTCCTGGTGGCAGGACTGGTGGGCTACGCCGAGGGGCTGCCCGAGGGGCAGATCATCCCCGTGATTGAAAAGGGCCTGGGGGGAACCCTGGGCGGCCTGGCCATCGTGGTGTCTTTCGGCGCCATGCTGGGCAAGCTCATGGCAGAAAGCGGCGGTGCCCAGCGCATCGCCACCACCCTCATCGACGTCTTCGGGCGCAAGTGGGTGAAATGGGCTGTAGCCCTCACTGGCTTCATCGTGGGCATCGCCCTCTTCTACGAAATCGGCTTCGTGCTCTTGATTCCCCTGGTCTTCACCATCGCCACGGCGGCGAAGATTCCCCTGCTGGAGGTGGGAATTCCCATGGCGGCGGCTCTCTCCGTCACCCATGGCTTCCTGCCGCCCCATCCGGGACCCACGGCCATTTCCATCATCTACAATGCAGATATTGGCCTGACTCTGGTGTACGGCGCCATCATCGCCATTCCCACTGCCATTGTGGCAGGACCCCTCTTTGCCAATACCACCAAGGACATTCAGCCGGAATCTCCCCAGGGCATGCAGAGCAGCAAGGTCTTCGAGGATGAAGAAATGCCCGGCTTCGGCATCTCCGTCTTCACCGCCATGGTTCCCGTGGTGCTCATGGCCGCTTCTGCCATTGCCAAGCTGACTCTTTCTGCTGATTCCAGCCTCTATCAGTGGCTCACCTTCCTGGGTACTCCGGACATGGCCCTGACCATTGCAGTGGCAGCGGCCATCTACACCTTCGGCATCAGGCAGGGCAAGACCATTCCCGAGATCATGAAGATCTGTGAGGGAGCTGTGCTCACCATCGCCATGATCCTGCTCATCGTGGGCGGCGGCGGTGCCCTGAAGCAGATCCTCATCGACAGCGGCGTGGGCAGGTACATCGGTGAGATTGCTGCCCAGTCCAACCTTTCTCCCCTGCTCCTGGCCTGGACGGTGGCAGCGGTCATCCGCATTGCCTGCGGCAGTGCCACGGTGGCAGCTCTCACGGCAGGCGGCATTGCCGCTCCCATCGTGGCGGTGACGGGGGTGAATCCCGAGCTCATGGTGCTGGCCACCGGTGCTGGCAGCCTGATTCTCAGCCCTCCCAATGACCCGGGCTTCTGGCTCTTCAAGGAATTCTTCGGGCTTTCCGTCAAGCAGACCGTGCGCACCTGGTGCGTGCTGGAGACCATCATCTCCGTCATGGGCCTCCTTGGCGTGCTGGCGCTGGATGCCATCATTTGAATAACCAGGGACAGCAGACCGACCCAATGGGCGGACTGCAGTCCCTTTTGGTTTCCTTTCTAATGCGTTATAACTCGGAAGAAGATGTCCCCCACCTCTATAGGTGGGGGTGGCGAATATCATAACAGGCGGTGAGCACATATCTCCCGCCTCGTCCCCAAGGGGACTAGCGTTGCGTCGTTGAAAGGCCAAGAGGAAGCTTTGTCTATCGACAAAGCTGGAACAATGGCCTTATAATGATTATACTAACATCAGAAAAGGGGAGCCTTTATGAAAGAACAGGTTTTGCCTATTTTACGCAGCGCCTATGATGATCTCACCAAGTCGGAGAAGCGGATTGCCGACTATATTTCGGAGCACAGGGATGAGATCATGGGGCAGACGGTGGCGGAAATCGCCCAGCATACTGGCAGCGCTGAAATCACCATTTCCCGCTTTTGCAAGAAGCTGGGCTTTGGCGGCCTCCAGAGCCTCAAGATTGCCCTGGCCTCGGAGCTGTCCAGTCCTGCGGAAACTCCCTACGGGGACATTGGCAAAGAAGACGGTGAGGCAGCGGTGGCGGGAAAGATTTTCCGCAATATAACAGACGGCCTGCAGGACACCCTGAAAATCCTGGACTTCACCCTGATTGCCAGGGCTGTGGAGCTGCTGCAGGGAGCCCGCCGGGTGGCTATCTATGGTTTTGGCAACTCGGCTACGGTGTGCAAGGATATGGAGACCCGCTTCCTGCGCTTCGGCATGGCGGTGCAGGCCTTCAGTGATGCCCACATGCAGGTTACCTCGGCAGCTCTGCTGGACGAGCATGATGTGGTCATGGCCGTTTCCCACAGCGGTGCCACCAAGGATATCCTGGAGTCGGTGCAGATTGCAAAGGCCAGAGGGGCCAAAGTCATCGCCATCACCAGCTATGCGCAGTCGGAACTGGCCCGTCGGGCAGACATCGCCCTCATCGGCATGGGCCGTGAGGTGAACTACCGCTCGGAAGCCGCCGCCTCCCGCCTGGTGCACATGGCCATCGGCGATATCCTCTATACCTGCCTGGCCATGAAGATGCCGGAGCAGTACCAGGCCAACCTGCAGAAGATGAGGGAAGTCATCGCCGCCAGGAGGCTGTGAGATGGCCGGGTGTGTTTCTTCTTGTGAAGCAAAGAAAGCCTTGCAAAATGGCAGGAATCAGCCCTGTTTTGTCGAAAGGCTCAGGAGAGTCCAAGTAAAACGCAAAGGAGACTGGTTATGAAAATAGGAATTATCGGTGCCATGAAGTCTGAGGTGGAGGCCTTGAAGGAGGCCCTGGCGACTTCCCGCAAGGAGACGAAGGCCTCTATGGAGTTCTGCGAAGGCAAGCTGGGGCAGATGGATGTGGTGGTGGTGCAGAGCGGCATTGGCAAGGTCAATGCGGGCATCTGCGCCCAGATCCTGGTGGATGATTTTGCGGTCACCCATATTATCAACACCGGCGTGGCCGGCTCCCTCAGCAATGAACTGGATATTGGGGACATCGTCATTTCCAAAGACGCGGTGCAGCATGACTTCACAGTGGAAGCTATCGGCTTCAAGAAGGGGGAGATTCCCTTCACGGGCAAGGTTGCCTTTGAGGCAGATGAGACTCTGCGGCAAAAGGCTCTGGCTGCTGTCAAGGCGGCTCTGCCTGACATCAGGGCCGTGGAGGGCCGTGTCTGCTCCGGCGACCAGTTCATTTCCTCCAAGGAGGCCAAAGAGCGCATCATCGCAGACTTCGACGGCACCTGCGCCGAAATGGAAGGCGCAGCCATCGCCCAGGTCTGCCATGCCAACAACCTGCCCTTCGTAGTCCTGCGCGCCATCTCCGACAAGGCCGACGGCAGCGCCCAGGTGAGCTTCGAGGAATTCGAGCAGAAGGCGGCGAAGAAATCGTCAAGGCTGGTGCAGTATATGCTGGAGAACTGGTGAAACGTATGATATGAGTAAAAGCCCGGAGCATTTTCGCTTCGGGCTTTTCAAGTGGCAAAGATATGATTGAACTGCTTCAAATACACTTCAACACAACTTCATTGTCAACTTCAAAACAACTTCTATAGTGTCATCCTTTCAGGAGGCACTGGAGGAATTCTTTCCCGTACCTTTCCAGCTTCATCTCGCCGATGCCCTTGACCTCCAGCATTTCGTCAAGTGTCTTGGGCTGCACTGCGCACATATCTTTGAGGGTGGC
>NZ_FNWN01000065.1:0-6809 GCF_900108415.1 Selenomonas sp. KH1T6 | reverse complement strand
GCGGAGATTCTTGCGGCTGTGGCCGTTACGGCTGTTGTCCGTATCCTTGTTCTTGTAGTCATACTTACCATAGCCCAGGGAGTCATCCAGCTCTGCTTCAAGGCCATTCTCCATGAACTCTGCTATAGTTTCCTTAAATAAGTTCTGAATGTCCTCCATGCTGGTGACGTTGCTTTCTTGCAGCAGTGCCCGAATCTTCTCCCGGCGGGCTTGCTCTTCTGGGGTGCGTGATTTTCTGCTCATAAAAATACCTCCCAAGTGATGTTCCCATTTTACATCACTTGGGAGGTTTACACAAAATCCGGGGTAGACTCCGAAATCCTCGTCAAACTCTCCTGCCGCAATTTTGTGGAGAATCTTGGAGCCTCCGCGCAGAATCGTGATTGTGCCGCCCAATATTTCCACCAACGGCGCAATGTAATCCTTCACTTCCTGCACGTCGTAGCAGCCGGTATCGATGATATAAAACTCGTTGAAGGATTTGTACAGCCGGCGCAGGTATTCCTCTGCGGCCTCCCGTCCCATTTTGGCTGTCAGCTTGCCGAGGTCGATTTCCGATTCCTTGGAGAACTCCATCCAGCTTGCCGTGAAGTAGATGCCGCGAATATTTCGCTGAATCTTGTCCAGGCTGTCCTCGGAAAGCAGAATGTCCAGGCAATCCCTTGTGCGCGGCAGGACAAGCTCTGCCGATGTTGCCCGGAGGTTGGCTGTGCCGCCTCCGCATCTGCTGGCGCAAACGACGATGCGTCGGACATTGTAGAAGCTGTCAATCATGTCCTGCAGATAGCGAGAGAGTTTCTTGGGGTCATTGTGCAAATGCCGTGGAAGGAAATACACAGCCGCCTCTGCAGCATGGCTTCCGATGGCTGTCTGCAATTCCCGCTTCAATGTAGGGCAGGATAGGATGATGGTCTGTTTCATAATGTCATCCTTTGGGGCATTAGCCTGTATAGGCATCATCAACGGAGTTCTTGAAGTTTTGCTTTTCCAGCCATTTTCGTTCTTCTTCCGTTTCCGGGATGTCGATGCGCTCGATCTTGAAGATCACCGGGCGAGTTCCGTCATTGCAGCAGGCAATCATCATGCGGTCATCGTTCGTCCACTTACGCATAATGGAGCCGCCTTGAAGTGCGGCATATACATAGCGGCTGATGGCATCCCAAGCCTCGCCGCAGAATTTTCCGTTCATCAGGTGATAAAAATCATCCTGTTCGGGAGTCCGTTTCAAAAGGAATGTGTCTCCCGCTTTGAAACAAGGGCAGGGACCGGATTTGGGATCGGCGAGATACTTTTCCTGATAATCGGCAAATACCTTTGTTTCCAATACCGTTATTTTGCATTCGTATTGCATTTCATCACCTCATTGAATTTTGCATAAAAGTTGGGAGCGTGATACTCATGGGAATTTTCAGTTGGCTGTTCCGTTCACGGGACAAGCCCCAAAACAGCTACCACTTCAGCGGCTGGCCGTTTGTTTTCGGTAAGTCTGCCGCCGGAGCCAAGGTCAACGAATTCACAGCTATGCAGACCACGGTGGTTTACGCTTGCGTCCGCATCTTGGCGGAGTCATCGTAGGGTTGCCATATTTCATTCCCTGTAAATACAAGCCCTGCCTTATCACAAACGGAAGCAAGAAGTATTGTATCATTTAACGCATTGTGTTGAGCTTTCTTGCCAATTATTTGCAACTTGTCTGCTATTTTTTTCAATCCAGGTCGATGTTTTATTCCTTTTGGATAAATGACTTTTAGTAACGCAGGTTGGACATCAACTATCTTTTTAGCTATGGTACATATGGCCCACGCCTTTTCTTTTTTGTTTTTATTTTTTATCCATCTTACAGAAGTAGAAAGTCCCATTTTGTCGCAGTTGCCGAAAGAAAGTATATGTTTTACATCGAATTTTCGACAAAGATAAAAAATGTCTTGAAATGCGTCATTGCATTTTTTGCCGCCATCCACATTCTTCTGTGTAATTCCAGTCAATTCCTGACAGTATGATGTGATGATGGGATTGTGTACAGGTTTTACGAAGGATGAATATTTCGCTTTTATCCGATATTTTTCGTCAACAACCACAAAACCCACAGAAATAACTTCTCGTTGAGAATGTTTCATCCTTCCATCATCTACAAATTTGCCATTTATTTTCCTGCCATCACACGTCATTTCTACATCAATTAAGCCATAATACATTGTCATCACCACAAAAAAGGGAGCGTGATACATATGGGAATTTTCAGTTGGCTGTTCCGCTCACGGGACAAGCCCCAAAACAGCTACCACTTCAGCGGCTGGCCGTTTGTTTTCGGTAAGTCTGCCGCCGGAGCCAAGGTCAACGAATTCACAGCTATGCAGACCACGGCGGTTTACGCTTGTGTCCGCATCTTGGCGGAGTCCATCGCAGGGTTGCCGCTTCATGTCTACGAATATCGAGGGAATCCTAAAGGACTAGCTTCACGTCGCGGGAAAGAGCGAGTGCCGGGGCATCCGCTCTATTTTCTTCTCCACGATTCCCCCAATCCCGAAATGACATCTTTTATATTTCGAGAAACGGCGATGATTCACCTTCTTTTGTGGGGAATTTCTGATGTGTATGTAACTATTCAGTCGCCCCTCCTAAGGCCCGCATAGGAGTTCCCTGAAACAACAATTCTAATGCCCGCAGAGAAGTACATCCTCTCTTTTTTTCTGTGCTCAAATATGAATTGAACTTGGCGAAAAGTTTGGCACCCTCATCTGTGCGGAAACAGCCGCTTACTTTCTGCTTGACCTTTGCATGACGCAGATCACGCTCTGCCAGGTTGTTGTCAAACGGCACACTAAAGTCACAGAAGAACAGGCAGACTGCTTCATATAGCCGCTCCATGCGCTTTATGAAGGCATTCGCCTTTCCTCTGGCCTTGCGTCCCCTTCTTGCCTCCGCCTCCTGCTGTATGGGAGGATGTTCAACCTGCCCTATCTTGACAGCGTTGCTGAAGATTGTCAGGAACCGACCCATATAGTATTTTCCTGCATCCCCCTTTCCCTTGGCCATGCGCTTCTTCTTTGCCTCAAGCATAGACGTGAGAAGCCATGGGAAAAAACTGAAGAAGATGGAATGGGAATACATTTATGTACGCAATTCAATACAAGCAAGATTAAATTTCTATGATACGAACTTTGGAGAAGCAGATTAGAAGCAAAAATTCCTATATGTATAACGATAGATCTGGCTAAAACATTTCATGCCCCGTAACGATGCACACGTCAACAGATAAATCCTATGGTGCAGAGACCTTGCTGATGTCATTGAGGAAGTCCGTGATTTTCTGCCTTGCAGCCGGAATATCGCTGCTGTAGATATCCAGATAGCTTTCAACAGTCTTGGTCTGTGTCACATCTTGGATAGCTTTGAGGCTCTCGCCTATGCCGCCGCCTCCGTGCGTCACAATGGGGATCAGTGTCTTTCCTTTCCAATCATATTGCTTCAAGAATCCTTCCATGGCCATCGGCAGCGTATTCCACCAGAGAGGGTAGACAAGAAAAATCACATCGTAATTTTCCATCTGCGGCAAAGATCCCTTTAAGTTGGGGGCTTTGCCGCTTTCCAGTTCCCGCTTTCCTTCCTTGGTGGTTTCCCCATAGTCGGCGGGATAGGTTTTTGCTGTTCGAACGGAGAAAATATCGCCACCTGCCGCATCCTGCACCATATAGGCAATCATCTCGGCGTTGCCAATGATTTCATGCCCATCCTTCATGATAGAGGCACCGGAGACAGCATCTACATCGGACGGAAAATTCGTGTTGCCCACACGGCTGAAATATACCGTCAGTACACGTCCGGGAATCGAAACCTTGTCTCCGGCAATAACGGTCTTTTTTTCCACATATACTTGATGATACCAGCGGTCAAGGTAGGGCATACCGAAAATCCCGGCTGTTGCCAGTATGAATGCCATTCCAGCCAGGCATAAAAAAACTCTTCCGTGTATGTAGCGTCGGGCATGAAGCAGCAGATGGACAAACAGTAGCACCAATGCGCCTATGGCTGCGCCTAGATGAATGGAGCGCCAGTTCCATGTACTTTCCAACCGGAACCACGGAAACAAATCCCGGGACAGCACCATTCCCGAGAAAGCGAGAAGGAAGAGGCTCAAGGCGAAAAGGATAATGCTAATATTGTTCGCCAAGCGCAGTGGAGGGTATGTGCCGGCAAGTAAATGTGTATAGAAAGAACGATTCTTGATATTGTGCATAACAGTCAAGGCGATAAACAGGCAGCCAAGCACCTCATGTACTGGATGTGGCAGGAACATCCCACCCAGTTCTGCAAAGAAAAGGCACAGTAAAATGATGTCCAGTAATTTTTTAGAAGTTGTTTTTCGCATGGCAGCCTCACTTTGATGGGCGATTTTCGTTGCCCCAATCGCACAGCTTGTCTAGTACCTGTACCAGCGAATGACCTCGCTCGGTTAGGGAATATTCTACCTTCGGCGGCATTTGATCATAGACATAACGCTTAATCAATCCGTCTGACTCCAACTCTTTGAGCTTCTGGCTTAAGGTCTTGTCTGCCACTTTTTTCAGATAGCGTCGCATATCATTGAAGCGGACAGGCTCATATTCCATGAGGCAATACAGAATAACGGGCTTGTACTTTCCGGAAATGAGCGACAGCGTATAGCTGTAGCCTGTTGCATCAAAGTCCGCATCTTCGATTCTTTTCTTCTTCATAGCTTACCTCCAAGTAAGTACATTACAAAAAAATCAGTACTTGATTTAAGATTCCTAAGTCGTATAATAAAGTGAGTTGAAGGAAATGTCAATCAAAAGGAGAGGGAAAGCATGAGCAAGAAAATTGTGATTTTGAACGGAAGCCCGCGTCCTAAAGGGAACACTTCGGCATTAGTGGAGGAATTCAAGCGGGGTGCAGAAGAAGCAGGCTGCACGGTGACGGTTTTCGTGCTGGACAAGATGGACATCCACGGCTGCAAGGGCTGTTTTGGCGGCGGTAAAAATCCCGACAGCCCTTGCGTGCAGAAAGATGACATGGGCAAGATTTATCCTGTCTATCGTGAGGCAGATGTAGTGGTGCTGGCATCGCCTCTATACTACTGGAATCTCAGCGGACAGCTCCGCACCGCTTTTGACCGTTTGTTTGCGGTGGCAGAGTGCGACCCCAATTATAGGAATCCCAAGAAGGAGTCTGTCCTCCTCATGGCTGCAGAGGGGTATGGCTTCGATGATGCTCTGGGGTATTATCAGAACCTCATGAAACATCTCGGTTGGAAGGAACTCGGTCATGTACTGGCCGGGGGTGTCACGAAGGTTGGCGACATCAATGGTCATAAGGAGCTGAAGGAAGCATACGAGCTTGGCAAGTCTGTGGTAGCCGGAAATGGTCTCTGAAGGGATGTAATGGGACAAGTGCATCGCTATTGGTTTTTAGGGAAATACGCAGGGCTTTCTATTTATCGCAGATTATGCGGTTAGCAGATTTTATTGTTCTTTGAAATCAAGCCGGCAAAACAATCATTCCTTTCTGCACACATGAGGGCAGCGGCACAGAGCGATACATTGCCGATACAACCAGGGCTAAGGTTCTGGACAGATTGGAAATGCGTGGTAGTGTCGCACAAAACTCGCGGGATGAGGCATCGAAGGCACTTGCTGGAGTCTAAAAAAATTAGGATATTGAGGACAGATAACGCTTAGGGGGTGCAGATGCGCCCCCTTCTCTTTTTCTCAAAGCCTTGTCCCATGCGGCTTCCGAGGCATACTCGTTTAACGATAGTCAGGGGGGTGCAAGGGGTTCATCGTTAAGAGGGTTTGGGGGGTGCATCGTTATTTTGTATCAAAATTTGCGGTAAAGGGGAATTGATGATAACAATTCTTGGCTCCCTAGCTAATGAAAAAAGGTCACATTGAGGTCATATTGATGACATATAATCTATGTCAGCCGCTTGGTCAGGTGCCTGAAATGAAAATTTCAGGCAGAAAGGTTTTTGCCTGCCTGCTCTGCGGCTAGCCGAAAAAAGTGTTCAAATTGAAGGACTGAGACAGGTTATGAATCGTCGTGAGTTTATCAAGACAGCTGGCATAGGCACAGCCTGTCTGCTGGCCGGGTAGTTTTCAATGTTTGCAGAGGGGAGCGCAAGACGCATGGAAATCAAAGCCGTTAAACTTTATGAGAATGGTTTTATGACCCAGCCTTTTGCCATGGGACTGGAAGATGGCGAGGACAAATTCGACAAGAGCGTGAAATAAAAGAGCACAGGCAAGTACGTCTGCTCCATTTGCGGCACAGTCTATGACCCGGCTGTAGGTGACCCGGAGCATGGCATCCCCGCAGGTACGGCCTTCGAGGATTTGCCTGCGGACTGGAAATGCCCCGTTTGCAAGCAGGGCAAGGCCTATGGCTTTTGGACGCCGATTACGGAACGCCCGGAATGAATCCTCCACTTCAGCGTAGGACGGGTGGCAGAGTATCAGGAAATCAAACGCTAAGAAATAGCCTGACAGGGCGTGGCTTTGTCAGGCTATTTTTGTATAAAGAAAACCCCCGGTTAGACCGGGGGGTTCAATAGCCTTTTAGGTATGAGTCTTCAAAGGTAATAAATAGCCCTCCCATGATAAGATAACGTTGCGGTCCGTCAACTGCAACAAATCAATCACAGGAGGGTAATCAATGACTAAGAGTCATGATGTACATAGTCTATCACATACAAAATGGAACTGTAAATATCATATTGTGTTTGCGCCCAAGTACAGAAGGAAAGTATTCTTTGGGCAGAAGAGGTACGAGATAGGGCAGATATTGAGGGAGTT
>NZ_FNWN01000066.1:0-5952 GCF_900108415.1 Selenomonas sp. KH1T6 | reverse complement strand
TCGGGCTGCGGCTCAGGTTCGGGCTGCGGCTCGGGCTGCGGCTCAGGTTCGGGCTGCGGCTCAGGCTCGGGTTCAGGCTTAGATTTCACCTTCAAACTGCTGTGTACCATCTCATTCACATACCCAGGTGCAATCTCAGTATCTACAATGCTTTTATCCCCATCGTAAACAACATTGATATAATGCGTACCAGCGGTTTTTTCGCCTTCTGCATAAGCGTCAGAGTCAGTGTCAACCTTAGCCAGCTTCTCCTTCACATCTAGCCTATCCTCTGTGAAGAGTACATTGATTCCCTCCTCATTCACCTGCCCATCCTTGAAATTGCCGGTGAACTTGCCCTCCAGCTCATTTTCCACTGTATAACCAACTTTGGCCACAGTTTCATTGTATTCATATTCATCCTTATCCGGCTGGTTCGCTTTGAATGTAAGGGTGGGGCGATATTTGAAGATATAGCGGTTGCCTTCCGCATATGTGCCGGACTTGCCGTTCCAGCCCCATACAGCATATTTTTCGCTGTCGAGATCGCCGAAATCGTCCTCGTAGGGCGTGTTTGAGTAAACCTTCCAGTGGCTGTTGCTATCTTCGCCCAAATTCATGACATACTGGCCAGCCTTGTTCTCAAACTTCTCCTGAGCAAAGATTTCTATGGCACTGTCCGTATTTTTTGCCTCAGAGGTCAGCGTGCCCCCCAGGGTAACATTCTCGCCCCCCAAGTGAATCAAATTGCCTGCCTTAACAGCGCTGGCCTTCACATCGCCCATGGCATCTACATGCACATCATTAGCTGCATTGACAGTATCATTCAGGCTTACCTTGCCAGAGGCATCAACAACGACATTTTCCAGCAGCCTGTCATAGCCTACCGTGCCACCCAGCTCCACATCCTTGCCCTTAATCTCCAGCGAGGTATTAGTTAGTTTCTTCTCCACGATATAGTGGGAATCTTGCTTTTTGGTATCCCCTACGTCATTCCACTGAGAATAAAGGATGTTCTTGCTGCCCAAATGGGTGTCATAGTTGATGGCCAAGGCCATCTGCGTGCCGGTGCCATTGGCGCCGTCCTGTCCATTATCGGCATCAGGCTGGCGCGGTGCGAAATTGGTGTAGTACTTCGTGTCATTCACGCCGGTTGCTACATCATCGCCGTGCTCTTTGAACCAATCACTATGCGCCTTTCCCTTTTCACTGGTCTCAGCGACATTTTCCATGTCGCCATCTTTGCCAGACCCAATCGTGTTTTCGCCAATGGTCTGCACAAAGAAAACCTTTCCGGCTTCAGCACCTTCCACCCAGGCCCAAAAATGAGCATACTTGGTTTCGCCATCCGCAGTCTCTATCTTATACCAGCCTTTGCTCTCAAGGTCTGTGCCTTCCCCGACCTTCAGAACTTCATATTTGCCTTTTTCGTCCTTGTCTTCATTAATCACAGGTATGCCGGTAATGACAGGGTTGCCCTTCTCGTCTAAAGAGAACTTGATCCTGTTCCCATCATTGTCCACTGCATAGCCTTCTTTGTCAGCTTTAACATTCACCACATGGCCGCCTACAAAGGCCTGGGAATTCTGGGCGTGGTTCTTGGCTATATTGGAAGTTGCCACCGCATCTTCCAGCACGCTTGTGATGACGGCCAGATGGGTTTTTCCCGTGCCGTCAGGATCTGCTTTTTTCCTGGCCTCGCTCCAGGTGAGCTTGGTATTGCCATCGCCGCCATCGTAGTAGGCATTGGCTGAGTTCACCTTGCCGGCAATGGTCACATTGCCCTCGCTGCAAGCATCGAGACGCACAGTACCTCCCGTACCTACCAGCACTTCATTGCCCTGCAGCGTGATATCGCCGCCCTTGGTAATGACTTTCCTGGTGGGCGCTTCGCTTTCCTCGCCTTCTACAAGGATCTTGGTATTCTCTACGATTTCGTTGCCATTTTGGTCAAGGCCGAGGCCAAAGTAAACGCCGTTTGTTCCCGTGGCAGTGAAGCTGCCGCCATTGGTGTTGATATCAGCTCTGATGATGGAGGCTCCATCTTCGCGCTGGGAATTGGTCATTTCCTGGTTGTTGGAGTTCAGTGTGATATCAAGAGGGCCGTTTTCGGAAGAAATATATGCATCCACGCTGATATTCCTTCCGACAGTAAGGGTAAGCGCGGTAGGCGTTTCACCCTTTTTCACGATATTTTTTTCCACCATAATATCGGAGTAATATTCCGGTTTCTCAGGGGTTGCCAAAACATTTACATTGGTATCGTCCAGCGCCTTGCTGAGGACTGTATTGCTGACCCTATTGGGGTTTTTATTGTCCTCCTGCCCGTCCGGGTTTTCGGTGATGGTGACATTCTTGGCCGTTATATTCCAGGTGCCTGCCCCCGCCTCCGCGTAGGAATGGATATCAGCGCTGTCACGCACCTGCAGGCTTTGGGTGGCAGTGGTGTCTATATCGCCTTTGGCAGAAAGCTTGCCTTCAACCACCATAGTGTTGGCCGTCAGCTTGATATTGCCGTCAGAATAGATACCCTTGTCTTCATTGACAGTTACTTCATTAGCCGTCAGGTTGATATCTCCATCAACGGAAATATCATTTGTATCTACCTTGATGGTCTTGGACATCAGGCTGAGGGTGCCTTCAGCTTTAACATTTTCTATCGGCACATTGTCAGCTGCGATGCTGATATCGCCGTCAGCATGGATAGTCCCGTCTGCCGTTAGCTCATCGACCATCAAATCTTTATCATACTCGGAGAAATTTTTCTGTTCCTCCGTCAGCATGACAGATGCCAGGCTGATATCGCCACCAGCGGAAACATCCCCCTTGACCGCTATGTTTTCAGAGGCCAGGCTGATATTGCCACCAGCCTCAATATTATTTTCTGCCGTCACCTTGTTTGCCGCCATGAGAATATCCCCGTTGGCAAAGATATCATCAGCCAGGGATATCTCTTTGGCTGCTATGTTGAGATTGCCAGTGGAAATGCCGCTGCCCGGCTCCACCGTGGCCGCTACCAGCGTCACATTGCCTTCAGCGTCCTTACCTATGCCACCGGCCTCGATTGTGCCATCATTCTTGATGAGACTGTCAGCGACGAGCTTATTGATATTATTGACCTTGATCAGCACACCATTTTCATTGCCGGTGTCAATTACATCATTGCCAGACACCTTGATATTCATATTGATTTTGTCTGCATAGCTGAAACTGACCTGGCTGCCATAGCCCATGGCTATATCATTGGCCGTGATGATGCCATGATTATATATCTTGGGAGCAAAGATCGCCACATAGCCATCGCTGGCATTGATAGTAGCCATGTCCTCGATTTTTATAACGCCTTTGCTATCGCCTTGCTTGTCAGTTACAAACACACCCTGTTTGAATTTGTCCCAATTAAAACTCAGGGTACTGGCCACCAGGCTGCCCACATCCACGCTGGAGCCTGCACCAAAGGTAATACCGTGAGGATTTATCAAGAAGACTGAACCGCCCTCGCCCCTGAGAGTTCCATAGATTTCAGAGGCCTTATTGTCATAGATGCGGTTCAGCACCATCCAGCCCTTTTCACCCAGGAAATTGACCGTTGAATCTTTGCCGATATCAAACGTATCCCACGTTATGATGCCCTTCTTGTCAGCACCGCCAATCGTTATATTCAGCTCATTGCCATCAGGTTCTGGAACATTTACCTCCCCATACTCCACCTTTTTTAGTTCCGGCAATGCATCCGGCGCCACCTCTGCCCATGCCGTCGGCATCCACGCCGCTGCCGTGAGAGCTGTCGCCAGCACAGCCAGCCTGCGCTTCCTATACTTCCCAACACAACTCATGCTTCCGTACATCCTTTCGATTCTAATACTCCTGTAATACAAACAACGCCATCATTATATACCCACCACTTAGGAACTGGAACGAAATAAATTATGCAGATTGCGTAGGATAAATTTTTGCTGTCAAGGCGGAGGAGCGAGGCGTAGCGGGCTACGCCGAACGACGACAACGCAGACAGCAGAAATTTAGACAAGCAAGATGTTTGATTTATTTCGTGATAGTTCCTTAGCTTTTTCCAGCTAATAAAACAACCCCAAGAAAAATACCTGGGGTCAATATGCAAATCTTAGAAGTACACGCCACCCCTAATCCAAAAATGACCGCCGGGATGGCTTGTGTCGCTGGTGGGCAGCTCAGAGCCCAGACGCCAGGCGTAGTCTGTACGAATGAACCAGTCTTCCCAGCGGGACCATATAAGGCCAATGCCTATACCTTCCAGATGGCGGTAGTTGATACCGCCCGTGGTGCCTTTGTCCTTGTTTATGCGCAGTCCACCGTGATCAAAATAGGTGGCCAACTGCAGCTGCTGATCCTTTTTCTTCAGGGGCAGGGCAGCACGATAGCAGGCTCAGCTGCCTGAGCCTCGGGCAGGGACAAACCTCCTATGAGCATTCCCAGAGCTGCTGTGGCGGAAATCTTCTTCAGTTCACGCCCTTTATGAAATGTTAACAATTAAATTCTTCCTCCCAATATTCCCTTTAAATATCAATCCGTGTCAGGGCAGACCGTCAGCGCCTCTGCATCCAGCACGATGCAGTCATCCACTTCCGCGACTTTGACAGCGCCGCTACGGCCCTCCAGGTCTCTTAATATAGCGGCTGCTTCCGCACTTGGCTTAATGACGAAAGGAGCTCACCTTCATACTTTCAAAATGAGTGCAAACCCCGTCCAATTCCTCCAGATTGACCCCCATCTGGTTGAAGGCCTCGTAGAGCGCCTGGGATTCTATTTCCATATTCTTGTCATCATAGCCCAAAAGAAATTCTCTGGCAACCTCGTCCGCAGGATAAATGTCCAAGGTGGAGCCATTGCAGGTAATGTGGAACCTGACGCTGCCCTTTTCAGTCTCAAGCGCTTCCTCGCTCTCAAGGTACTGATTCTTCGGCTGGTAAGATTCAGGCGAAACCTTCATCTTAGGTTCCATCTTCACTTTGTCCGCCTCCAGGGTGACAGCATAGGTACCGTAAAGCACCACCTGTCCGCACCTTTCATTGTAAAAAGGCAGTTCCACGCTCATATTTTTTCGATGCTCTGAAAAATAGACCACATCCCTATTGTTGGCGGTTAAATTCTGTTTTTCATACTCACCAGTCGGCAAAGCGAACGCCGTAGGCATAGAAGCCGCAGTCATCATCGCAACAGCCAAGATGCCAATTTGCTTTTTCCTTAATTTGGCAATACTCCCCATTTCTCTTGCTTACTCCTTTTACAATACGACAGAAAAAATCAATTACGAGTTTTTACGTCCTTGTTCCAAATTTTAATCTTTCTCTAACCATAGACGCAATTATAAACCCAGGTATACAATTTTGCAAGTAGTAAATTTAGTGAAATAGTCCCTCTTTTCAGAATCACTATATAAAACTAAATTTCAACGCTACATTGTGCGTGCCCATTTTCGGTGTACTTGCACATCTATTATTACAAAAGAAAAGGGGGGCTGTTGCACGTAATCCAAACGTGCAGCAGCCTCATTTTTATGCAAAAAGATAATCCCAGGACATTCAAGCCCCGGGATTAGTTGTAGAATTTAGGTATGCAAAAACCAAATTCACAGAAAGAGTATACGTCTTTAGGAGAGAATTATCAACTCAAACTTCGCACAAACGAAACAGGCCAGCACCTATGTGCGGTGTAGAGCCATGACTCCTAGAAAGTCTGCCTCATGCACAGCGTTTCAAACACTTGTTCCATAAATTCGGCAGATTTTCCAAGAACAAATCGAGCATCATGTCCAGTTCCTTTTCCATAAAAAACGTCTTTCCCTTTACCGTAGCAATAAGTTCTTTCAAGAGCAACACCAAGGCATCGAGATAACGCAGATCCTGCAATTCGTCATAAGCGAGATAGAATAGCTCACCTATGCTCCGTTTATCGACATTCCGGCGCTGCTCTAGTGACAACATCATATACCTT
>NZ_FNWN01000068.1:0-4771 GCF_900108415.1 Selenomonas sp. KH1T6 | reverse complement strand
CGGACATGAATTTCCGAAGGTTCCTGAGCCGCGGCACAGCAAATGTCCTTGTTGAGATCATGCTGGTGGCTATGGCTTACAATATTCAAAAGCTGCACTGCAAAATCCAGTCAGACAGAGCAGGCCAGCACCTGTTCCCTGTGAATAACGCAGCCTGAATACAAAATAAGAGCACAAGAAAAAAGGCGATTTTTATACCGCCTGGTATCTTGTGCTCATTTTTAGTGGATTTTACAACGAATAGGAACTTCTTATACATCAACAAGGAAAAGGGGCTGTGCATAAGTGGAATTATACTCATGCAACAGCCCCGGACGTGCATGTGAAAATGCTGGAGCGTATGTATCAAAAGAGGTTGTCTGCGTATGCTGCCATGGGGTATACGGTTTATGCCCCTACTGGGAATGATGGAGCCAATGTGATACATACGGTAAGGGATTATCAGGAAACGTACTGGCAGGATTTCCAAATGGCAACGAGCAGGATATGTATATGCAGCCCAAGGCTGAGTCACCGGCGGGTATGGGAATTGATCAAGAAGCTTAAGCAGGACAAACGCTCTCAGATAGATTGCATCATTCTGACTTTAACAACAGGGAAATACTCTCCTCAGCAGCAGGCAGCTGTTGAGAACATGAAGAAGGCAATGCGGGAGGCGGGGGCAGATGTGCGTGAATTTGAAAGCCTAAACTGCCACTTTGCTGTTATGGATGATGATCTGGTGTGGTATGGCAGCATGAACTTCCTCTCACGGGAACACGAGGATGATATCCTGATGCGAATCAACAGCGAGTCTATAGTGAAGGAGTTATTGGCGATAAGCAATCAGGAGAAATCATCAGGAACAGTTAGAAAATGACATGTTAATAGGAAGCACAAAGGGTCGGGGCTGATGCCCCGGCTTTTTTCATCAGGGGACGGATGGGGGATTGATGCTGACAAGCAGGAAAAATGAGGACGGAGGCGAAATTAACCAGGTATGGATATACAAAAGGAGCAAGATTGTAGGAGGGATATTGATGCGCAGGGCAACCAGCTTGCTGTGCTTTTTGATTGTGATGCTGTGTGGCACGGTGGCTATGGCCGCCTCGCCTGTCAATGCTGACGGCTATTACAAGGGCATTAAGCTATGCGGCAGGGTGAAGGTTGTGGAGCACTTTGCAGATATCAAGGTGAAGGTAGTGGATTCCTTTCCTGATTTGAGGGTAAAAGTTGTAAGTTCCTTCCCGGATGACGTGGGGGAATGGCAGTTTGTGGAGTACGGTGAGGACTTCACGGTGCAGTTCGTGGAGAGCTTCCCGGATATCAAGATAAAGTATGTGAACAGCTTCCCCGGAGTTGAGTAAGGATGGTGCTGACAGGATATGAATAGGTTTCTGGATTTCTTATATGACCGTGGTTCTGAGACGTTCGCTGATAATGATGATTATGTGAGGGTAGTCCTGCCCTCAGACTATCCTGATTCCAGAATGCTGGAGAAGCTGTATGTGGCAGCAGGGTTGTTGCCGAAGCGCGAGGATATGGAGGCTTACAACAGGCAGGAGATAGCAGCGTACAACGAGAGACACCCGGATCACCCCATCAGTCTGGCTCTATTTGAGATGCAGATGTAGCAGGAAAGGACGATGTTGTTGTTTTCTTATATTTGGCCTATTGCGCTGGTGATTATCTGCAATACAGTTTATCAGGTGTGTGCCAAGTCGGTGCCGGTGGAAATCGATCCGCTGGCTTCGTTGACGGTAACATATCTGGTGGCAGCGATTATGTCCGGGCTGCTTTATTTGTGGCTGGGAGAGAGCGTAGATTTCCTGGGAGAGTATCGGAAACTGAACTGGGCGCCATTTGTGTTGGGGGCTGTTATAGTGGGTCTGGAAGCTGGCTGGATATATGCATATAAAGCTGGCTGGCCGGTGAGCACTGGCTTCATTGTGCAAAGTTCAGTACTGGCAGCGGCGCTTTTGCTGGTGGGATACTGGCTGTATCAGGAGCCTCTGGCGTGGAATAAGGTTGTGGGGGTAGCCATCTGCCTGATTGGGCTGGTGGTCATCAACTACAGGTAATGGCATCGGGTGCCAGCTGATAAGTAAGGGGGATGACCATGAAGTTCTGTCAATACTGCAACCAGCAGGTGCAGCCACGGAAGCATATCAACTGGTTCATACTGGTCCTGATGTGCCTGATTACCGGCGGGGGATGGCTGTTTGTGTATGTGCCATACTATTTCTTGTTTAAAAGCGAGTCTTGTCCTATATGCGGCGGGAAGTTTTGAAAAAAGGCTCCGCGTGCGTGATATGCTCCCCCTTGAGAGACAGTAAAAAAACAAAACTGTCACCATAGGGGGAGTTTTTCATGCCACACAAACCCCCGGCTCCTTGAAGTTATTGTCCTGATTCTAGTATTGAACCTGAAAGGCAGCGTAAAGGAATGGTGGATAATAAGCTAATTAACCTAGTGTTTCAGAGGGAAGGGATAAAGCTTGATAGAAATTTACATATTGTTATAATAGGTAATATAGAAATTAGCAGACGATATTATGGTATCTACGAGAGGCAGATCTGCTCTCAGAGTCATAGGCTGGGGCTTTTGTGCTATATTCATAGATGGCAAAACCATAACTGCGGCAGTATAATGAAATATATGCGCTTACAAGGGGGATACGGATATCAACACGGTAATTTATTACTATTCAGCAACAGGGAATTCACTATATACAGCAAGGGCTTTGCAAGAGTTGCTGCCGGAGGCGGAGCTTCGGTATATTCCTGAGGCGCTGGCAGAGGACAGCCCTTCTGTCAATGCGGAATGCGTGGGCTTTGTGTTTCCCATGCATTACTTTGGTCTGCCGCTTCAGGTGGAGGAGTTCTTGGAGAAGCTGACCATCTATGAATCTCCCTATACCTTTGCCATAGCCACCTGCGGTGTGCCCTACTGGGGGAGGCCTTTCCTGGATGCCGAGGCAATACTGGCTAAGAAAAACAGGAAACTTCATGGCAAGTGGTATGTGCGGCTGGTATCCAATTATATTCCCTACCGGGACATTGCCGCTGACTGGCGCATAAGCATCAGAGCTTGGCTGGCGAAGCGAAAAATCCGCAAGATTGCAGATGCTGTAAAAAACAAGGAACCCCATGATACATGGCAGCTTTTGCGGAAGTTTTGCCAGAGGTATCACGAGGATTGGCGGGCACGTCAGGAAAAGATTGACGGGGTATTCCAGTGTGACAAGGAGAAATGCACGTCATGCGGCCTGTGTGAGAAAATCTGCCCCAGAGGAAATATAGAGAGGCCGGAGGGATTTCCGGTGTGGCAGCATAGGTGCGTGGAATGCCTGGGGTGCCTCCATATCTGCCCGGTGAAGGCCGTAGATTTCGGAGAAGTCACCAAGGGGAGGAAGCGCTACAGACATAAGGAAATAAAAGTGACAGAGTTGATTAAGTCAGGAAAATCCAGGGGGTGAAGGTGAATGAATCTCATGGAAATACCCTTTGATGCAATAGATGGGGTTATGGTGGGCAATGCCCAGAGCGAAGCGGGCAAGACAGGGGTTACTGTCTTGTGCTTCAAGAAGGGAGCAAAGACCGGTGTAGATATAAGCGGCGGTGGTCCGGCCTCCAGAGAGACACCTGTCCTGGATCCCACCAGAGAAGATATTGGCATTCATGCCATAGTACTGTCTGGGGGCAGTGCCTACGGTCTGGCTGCTGCTGATGGGGTTATGAAGTGCTTGGAAGATAATGGCATAGGCTATGATACGGGCTTTGCCCTGGTTCCCTTGGTAGTACAGAGCAGCATTTATGACTTGTCTTATGGCAGTGCGAAAATCAGGCCGGACAGCAGGATGGGGTATGAGGCTTGCCAAAACGCCTTGCTGAAAAGCCAGCCCATAAGCGGCTCTGTTGGTGCGGGCAAAGGCGCTACCGTAGGAAAGCTCAAGGGCATGAGGCAGTCTCAGAAAAGTGGTATCGGATACTATGCTGTGCAGGCGGGAAACTTGAAACTGGGAGCTGTGGTAGTGGTGAATGCCCTGGGTGATATATACGTCGAGGGGCAAAAAGCAGCCGGTCTCATGAATGAAGAACGTACCGGCTTCATTGACAGTGTACAAGAGCTGTATCGCATAGCTGCCCCAAAAGATTTGCTGTCCCGTACCAATACAACCATAGGAGCCATTGTAACTAACGGCAAGTTTGACAAGTCGCAGCTGACCCGCATTGCAGCTCAGGCAGGAAATGCCTATGCGCGGTGCATAAATCCTGTAGGTACCTTGGCGGATGGGGACACAATATATGCTTCGTCATGTGGGGAGCCTGTGGAGGCCGATGTGAACATGGCAGGAACTATGGCGGCAGAGGTGATGGCCAACGCCATCAAAAATGCCATAGAGTCCTCAAAGATGGATGATGCGGAGTATCTGAAGTGCTGCCTGAATCTGCCAGTATGAGTCTACCCCGGATTTTGTGTAAACCTCCCAAGTGATGTAAAATGGGAACATCACTTGGGAGGTATTTTTATGAGCAGAAAATCACGCACCCCAGAAGAGCAAGCCCGCCGGGAGAAGATTCGGGCACTGCTGCAAGAAAGCAACGTCACCAGCATGGAGGACATTCAGAACTTATTTAAGGAAACTATAGCAGAGTTCATGGAGAATGGCCTTGAAGCAGAGCTGGATGACTCCCTGGGCTATGGTAAGTATGACTACAAGAACAAGGATACGGACAACAGCCGTAACGGCCACAGCCGCAAGAATCTCCGCACCAGCTTTGGCGATGTG
>NZ_FNWN01000069.1:0-2797 GCF_900108415.1 Selenomonas sp. KH1T6 | reverse complement strand
GAAAAATATGAATATACATATCTATACAAATGGGCAGAACCATCACCTCGAAAGCACAGGTCGTCCACAGTCTATTCACTTTAGCCGCACTTCAATGCGAAAACGGCGCGAAACCGTCAAGGCATCTTTGAAATAGCGGATATAAAAACGCCGATTGGCTGTTGACTCAGGCCTTAAGCAAAAAGTAAGCTGCTTGCAGCTTTGGCTCGTCAGGCGTACCATGTGCGCTGCCATTTTTCCACCGCCGCCCCGGGCGCGGAATTTTGGAGCCGAATAAAAAATGGGAATGTGCGCCTTTTCCGGCGAAATGCGCTGCACAAGGAGCCACCCGGCAACTTCACCATGCCAAAGGGTAAGAAAGGACAGTTCAGCATCGGCAGCCGCAAAATAAAGCGGCTCCATAAAATCTGTTTCCGAATCGCTCCTGCAAAGGGCTCGAATATCTTCCTCGTAGTCCTCCACCGCCGCAATGGGAAGAAATTCCATGCCGGCCTCGGCGAGCACTTCCTCCGAGTAATGGCTTTCGTGCCAGATATCAGCGGCTATTGCCATAAGATCCAAGGAACAGTTCCAACCGTATGGCTGCCAGGAAAGTTCCCAACCGGGGCGGGATTTCAAGGCAAAGTTCATCAAGCGATAATGCGAATCTTCTCTTGCTGTTTGATAACTGCTTCCCTCCAGCTCCGGGTATTCCCACAGAATACGGTCGGTATCGGCTTCCTCAAGCAGTTGGTGCAGGGCGGCGCAGATAATTTCGGTGTCAAGAAATTCATCACGAAAGGAAAGTTCATTGATCATGAATGCCCCGTTCTCCCAAGGGGGATAATCGCCTTCAATAATCCCCCCTTGCTGTCCGCCGCTGCAAACGAGCACGCGCATACTACGCTCCGTCCGCAAGCGATATTTAGGCCGCATATTACCTTGCCTCCTCAGAACTTCGCCAAAAACCGATGCTGCGCAAAACAGGCAGCATCTCCATGGCGCTTCGTGCGCTTTCCAACGTTTCCCGCTCCGCCTCCGTCAGCCTTGACAACACGCCGCAAAGGGATAGCGTAAGCTCATCTTCGCCGCTTTTCCCCCACGCTTCTGCCGCTATGCGGGAAGCGGTGAAGTTCCAAATGTCTTTCAATTCGCCGCAATTACTTTGAAAGGGATTGCCGCTTTCGTTTTTGGCTCTTATCGCACAGCCTCCACCGCAAAAAAAGATGTAGGGACAGCTTTGGCAGGGCTTCAGGAAATCCCCCGTGCGGGCATCCCACTTTGCCTTGCGGAAGCCGTACAGGATTTGGCCGCATTCCTCATCGACACAGCCAATCATCTCATCCTCCATGCCAACGAGATAGGCGCAGGGAAAAATTTTCCCAAAGGGGTCAATCAGAGCCATGCCCTGCACTGCATTGCAGTGAGCAGATGTGAGATAGGGAAAATCTTCTTTTGTCATGGCGCGGCGCAGCCCGGAGGCCACATCCCCGTACATTCCCTGATGCTCGATAGCGGATATTTCATCGCCTTTCTGGTCAGCGGCAATCACCGCCTCCAATACCTCGTGGTCTGACACATGAGCAGGTGACTTCGTGCTCTCTTCCACCGCTTTGAAGCCGTAGGAAAATTGACTGTATTTGGTAAGCCCGCGCTCTTTTATATCGCGGATAAGCTCGCCGAGGCCATCGATATTTTTACGATCCACGTTTACCCGAAGACTTACGGTGGCCCCCCTCTCCAAGGCAAGCGCAATATTCTCCATTATGCGCTCATAAGTGGGATGACCATTTTTATGACGGCGATGGCGGTCATGGGCTTCGCCCATGCCGTCCACGGAAATTTGTAAATCGAACAATTTGTATTCGGTGATAATATCAAGGAAAGCATCCATTTCGTAGCCATTGGTAATTGCTCTTATGGGTATGCCCATTTCCCGCGCCCGCCCACATATATCCTTTACTATAGCGTGGTTCTGCGTGAGAAAGGGCTCGCCACCGAAAAGAATCAAACTGTCTATGTAGCGGCCGCGTTCCCTTTCGCGGGCAAGTGCCGCAAAAATCGCCCTTACCATGGACGGCTCCATCACCGCTTCCATCCATTCGAAGCCATGCCCCAGGCGATGACGTTCGAAACAATAAGGGCAGCGGAAATTGCAATCATACGTGGGCATAATCACGGCAACAATACGCGGCTCGCTGTATAGTTTCGCACAAATACGCGCAATAAGAAGCGCATCAGAGAGTTCTGCCGCCTCGTCTTTTCGCGTGATGTGCCCCCGAAGAAGGAGGCGTTCGCGAAGGGCAAGCGGGAGAGTCGATACGTCTCCGGCGGCTATTTTTTCTACCGTCTTTTTTTCCACTACGTCAAATGCGCCGTAAATCCCGCTCACCAAAAGCGCAAAATCCTCTATTTCCACTCCATTCTTGTCGATGAGGGGCAGGACGATTTCGTATTTGCTGGTATGCAATCCGGTGCGCCCCCCTTCCCTTCGCTGACAATCTGCGACGTAGACAAATCTTCATGGACTTATCCCCTCGTTACGCTTTTGTTCTTCAGCCACAGATTTCTTGTAAGCGCTTCAACAGATTCTCTTGGATTCGTGCGGCTTACCAGCTTCTGTCCCTCCTTACTTTTAGGGAGGTGGGATCAGGAGGAAAAGTGCCACCGGCAACCTGCTTCAGATCTTCCGGACTCAGATCTATCTCGGAAAGCTGGGCGAAATACTTCTCCGCCTCTTCCTTCGTCATGTCGTAGCCCTCATCCTTCGCCAGTTCCAGAAGTTCCTCGACACTCTGGCAGGCCATAGCCTTCTTCA
>NZ_FNWN01000071.1:0-2081 GCF_900108415.1 Selenomonas sp. KH1T6 | reverse complement strand
GGTTGGTATTAGTGACAAGGGCTTAAACCTCTTGTTTTAATAACAATTTTACATCACGATATGGAGTTTACACAGAATTTGGGACAGCCTCAAAAAATATTTTTTTCAGGGTTCAAGCACGCTTACGCCAGGCATCTACATGGATGACGGATATTATGGCGAATAACCGAATATACCACATCATGGAAGAGTGATGGCGTCCTTCTTCCAGCAGCCCGTCGATCTTTATGCTTTTGTTGGCCCGTTCGGCAGCTGTGCGCTTGTTATAGATTTGCTTCCATTGAGGTGAACCTCGTTGAGGATCGCAGAACAGCCGTGGATTATCCTTCAGGCTTATATGCACAACACGGCCATAGGTGGATTTGGTACAGCGCTTGTCGCACAGGCATAGTCTTTCAGCGTATTTTGTCTTCGGACAAATATATTTGGCTCTGTGCCGTTTCTTATCAGTGCCATCTGGTTTCATGGGAAGCCCAAGGTAACAGATTGGCACACCGTCATTTCCCACATCATAGTCTTTGTCCTCAGCTGATTTTGTGCCACGAGGGTTCAAGTCTATGAAGGGCGTAATGCCGGTTTTGTTGCACATCTCGTACACAGCGATTGCATCGTGTGCAGAATCAAGGAGCAAAGCGGAAATATTCCAGTCTGCGAAAAACGTCTTGATGCAGGCAAGTCCGTGCAGCATGGCAGGAAGGTCGTGGCGGGAAGCACGCTCCAGGATAGGGAAGACAGGCAATCCGGAGTTAGCATCCGTGAAGAGATAGAGGTTTTCAAATCAGGCTAATTTAGGTTGACAAGTTGTCAAAAATGCATAAAAGAACACCCTCCCGTTTGGTGTAAAATTGCCACCAATTTTTGCTTTTATCTATAAAATTTAGGCAACTTTGCTTAACTGGCCTTCTGCCCAGAATCCACGTTCTTCTAGCAAATCTATGAGTTCCGGCCAGGGCTGACCGGTTAGCAGTTCTACTGGGCTGTAGCCCTTTCTGGATTCTACTCTTGACCTGCGATACTTTTTGGTGTTTAGGTGGAGCTGCACTAGGCTATAAAAATCATTGGAAACATGTTTCTTGATGTTCATATAGGCACGAAGGCGGCTGTTGACATTTTCCACCATGCTGCTGGCCCGCTTTATATATCTGACAATCCTGTCATGCACTTTTTCGGCAGCAGAGAATCTGGCATCTCCAATCACTTCCAGGGCCTGACAAGTGAGTTCTGTGTAAGCATCAGAGTCCTTGGATGTACCCAGCCTGCGGTATAACAAGCGAAAGGCTTCCTCAGGCAGTCCCATTTGCCTAGCTGCCTGCCTGAAGCCGTTGAACAGCCTGCTCAGAAACAGCAACGTTGCGGGCAGCCTGTCATTCAAATGCCAAATTTCTTCGCTGAGCTTGTAAGCCCAGTTATGGTGCCTGGCCACGGCTGCCATTTCATCAAGAACCCACTTCGCAAGCTCAATGACTTCGTCATAATTGTAGCCGCTGAATGAAACCAACTCATGAAGCCAGGAGTATAGGCATTCTATTAGGGACGAAAAAAGGATAAAGCGAATAGTTGCTAGGAGAATACTAATAGATGGAATTCCCCCACAGGAAGCAATAGATGAAGTTACTAAAAGTAGTGAATTGTATAAAAGTCCCAAATGGATGTTTGAATACTGCGAAAACCATGGATTCAAGGTGCCAAAATATGGTCGTCCTCGTCCATGAGGGCATATCATAAATAGTGCCCGTCCCTGGGGGCACGCTGCCGCACACCGCCACGCTTATCACCGCAAAGCCCAGTCTGCCTCCGTCCTCCGATAATGTCCTTACGGCTATCATTGCCGGAACACAGAAGCGGAGGGGAGATAGGGTAGCACCCGTCACCGATAGCCAACATTATCGTAGGACTAAAGACGCTTCACGCTCAAGTCAGCCCTGCGAAGCCCACCGGCCCGCCATCACGGCGGGCCTTTTCCGTTGTCCGTCAAGCAACCTTTAACGTAAGCGGTAAACCATCTGGTGTAGCACGTAAATGAAAAAAGCATGACCGTTCATGGCCATGCTTTTTTACTTACAGTTTTTCTGAACTTCTTC
>NZ_FNWN01000073.1:0-1793 GCF_900108415.1 Selenomonas sp. KH1T6 | reverse complement strand
GTAAGCGGTAAACCATCTGGTGTAGCACGTAAATGAAAAAAGCATGACCGTTCATGGCCATGCTTTTTTACTTACAGTTTTTCTGAACTTCTTCATTCCAAGGAAGCAACTCATCCAACTCGTCAGGATGGATTTTGAAATTCATGTTGGGCATCCGTTCAAACAAATAGACCAGATATTTAAAAGGATCTATGTCATTGGCTTTGCAGGTTTCAACCACGCTGTAGACGGCAGCACTGGCTGCGGCGCCTTTCGGCGAGGCCGAAAACAGCCAATTTTTACGTCCTATGGTGAAGCTTCTTATGGCACGTTCGCATATATTGTTGGACAAGGCTGCATTGCCGTCGTTCAGGTATACGCTCAGGCCTTCCTTATGGTTGAGGGAATAATTCACGGCTTTGCCAAGTGCAGATTTCGGAAGCGTGCCAGGCTGGGCCTTTTCAAGCCATGCGAAAAAAGCCTCCAGCTTGTCTTTTTCAAGCCGTAGACGTTCCTGCTGCCGTTCTTCGGGCGTTTTGTCTGCCAAAGTTTTATCCAGGGCAAACAGCTCGTTTATTCTCTTGATGGCCTGGCCGCTGATGGAAGCGTCTGCCTCTTCCTGTTTCAGGCCGGGGGGCAGGGCTTCCACAAAGTACCTGCGGGCATGGGCCCAGCAGAGTGCATGGGCACGGCAGGAAGCTTGCTCATAGCCGGCATACCCATCTGTTAGGAGAGCCCCCTTGTAATCCTTCAGGAATTCCCCTGCAAAGCTGCCGCTCCTTCCGGGCTGGTACTTGTAAATCCGGATCTGATGACCGTCCTGCTCATACTCTCCGTTGGTGAAAACCCACATGTAGGACTTTGTTTTGTTCTTGCGGCCCTTTTCACCAAGCACCTGAACCGGCGTCTCATCAGCATGTATGATTGGCTGAAGGAGCAGCATCTTATGCATATGGTCTACTAATGGCATAAGCCAATCCTGCGCAGACCGTATGACCCAGTTGGCTAAAGTGGCCCTGGGAAGTGCAATGCCGATGGCTTTCCACTCTTTTTCCTGTCGGTAAAGGGGCATGGCAAACTGGTACTTCTGCGTGATGACATGTGCAACGCTGGAAGGAGAGGCAATGGATTTTGCCAGCACCGGCTGGGGCATTGCTGGCTTTTCGATGGAAAAGTGCTCCTGTTTGCGGCACTCCAGGCACTGAAAAGATTCACGGTAGAAGTCGATGATCTTTACCGTGGCTGGGATGAACTGCACTTCTGTACGGATTTTCTCACGGCCCATGGAAACAAGCTTGGTGCCACAGCGCTTGCAGATGCGCTCATCCTCCGGCAGGGTGATGAGACGCTCCTCATGGGGAAAATCCTTCAGGATCTCTTCCAAACGGCCTTTCGTTTTCTTGCGGCGCTTATGTGCAGGCACTTCAATGACCGGCTCGGGAGCACTTGCCTTTGCCTCGACCTCTGCTTCATCGAAAAGGTTGATCTCGATATCCTCACCCATGACCCGCTTCGTTTTCTCGGTACGGGAGCCAAAAGCCAGCTTCTTCAAATGGGCAATCTGTTCCTTGAGATAGCTGACCTCATTAGAGAGATTTTCCTTTTCAAGGACAAGAGCATCTATGCGGTTTTGCATCTCCTGCTCGCGTATGTCTGTCATGGAAAACCTCCTATCTGTATGCTTCAATTATACCACAAAAAAGCCCGCAAAGCCAGGAATGGCGCGGGCTGAAGATGGATGGTGCTTTAGTTTTTACGAGTTAGAAGCTATGGGCAGGATGAACTTTTTGAACGGCTCTTGGCTGTGATATGGA